>JAUXRH010000002.1 GCA_030682075.1 Nitrosomonas sp. | reverse complement strand
GCCATGATTCATCGCGGTCTCCTGAGTTGTTTTGGCTGTTTGCAAGACAACCATTATTATACTCCTTGTGAGACCGACTTTCTTATTCTAATCAAATAATTAAGTTTCTTTTATGGAGTTTTTGAACTCCGAAACTTTAGCAATATAGAATGAAGGGTACCTGAAGTAAAAAAATAGTTAGCGTAATAACCGCTTGCTGATATTTATTGGATCTGTGGTGCAGTTAAGGGCGCCTCTAAAAATTCAGAGTTCTAAACAAGACCAGGCGCGAGAAAAAAATTTGAGCACAGCATATGGTTGATATGTAAGAGAAAATTTTTTATGGGCAACGCCGTATTGCGACGAAACGGGGTAAGCAGGCAAGCCGCAAAGCGGCTGCTCGCAAAATTGGATTTTTAGAGGTGCCCTTAAGATAACTCTATATTCAGCAAACGCACCAACGAGTGTTCACAAAACAGGAGCATAGCCATGACACATCTGGATACCCGAAGACGACAATTCCTGCAATATGCCGCAGTGGGCACAATGACTGCGGCGTTGCCGGGTTTTGTATTTGCCGAAAGCACGCAGATTAACGATGAACCCAATAGCACATTCAAAGCCGACGTTGAAATAGAATTAACTGCACAAATCGCAGAGCTTCCCATTCTGCCGGGTGCCCATACCCATGTTTTCACATACCAGGGAAAGCTACTCAAAGGACCCCAAGCCACCCTTAAAGACCTGCCGGGTTATTTAGGACCCATGCTTAATTTTGTGCAAGGTCAAAAAGTCCGTATCTACTTTTATAACCGGTTGTCCGAGCCATGCATTACCCATTGGCACGGCATGCACGTGCCACAGAAAATGGATGGGCACCCAATGTATGCGATATCCCAGGGAGAACGGTATGTTTACGAATTTGAGGTGAAGAATCCTGCCGGCACCAACTGGTATCATGCTCACACCCACGAAATGACCGCTACACAGGTCTATCAGGGTCTGGCCGGACTCATCACCATCACCGATGAAGCAGAACAAAAGCTGGACTTACCCAGTGGCGAGTACGATATCCCCCTCGTTATTCAAGACCGCCATTTCACCAATGGCAATCAATTGCGTTATGTCCATGGCATGCGCCAGCGGATGACCGGCTTTCTTGGCGACACAATCCTGATCAATGGTCAGGCAAACAACACAATTCCGGTAAAAACCCGCGCCTATCGTTTACGCATTCTTAATGGGTCGAATTCCAGAATTTATAAACTAGGCTGGAAAGATGGCACACCACTGACGGCAATTGGAACGGATGGCGGGTTGTTGGAAAAACCTGAAACCTTTCCCTATATTATGCTTGCGCCAGCTGAACGCGTTGAATTATGGGTCGACTTTAGTGGCCGCAAACCTGGCACTGATCTCATCCTGCAAAATCTGGAATATAAGAGTGCGATACCGCATATGGGGGGTGGAATGCGCCATGGCGGTGGCATGGGAAGAATGGGTATGATGGCGGGTGGGTTAGCCCAGGGTAAGCCCTTCCCTGTCGTTAAGTTCCACATTACTGAACAAGTCACCGATTCACCCAGATTACCTGACAAGTTGGTTCCAATCCATCGGTTGACTACAAAAGACCTTTCCAATCCTGGTAAAACCTTGTCTATCGCCCTTAGTATGCGGCACATGTCGCCTCAATTAAACGGCAGATCTTTTGAAATGCAGGATTATGTGGATAGTGAAAAGATTCCGGTCAATACTCTCCAGAAAATCAGGATCTTCCATGACAATAAGTCTATGGGCGGCGGCATGGGTATGATGATGTCCATGCCACACCCGATTCATTTGCATGGTCAGCAATTTCAAATTCTATCGCGTACACAAAACAATCAGGACAACGGCTACAAAACAGTTAAGGATGGATTCATCAACAGCGGCTGGAAAGATACGGTCCTGGTAATGCCTGGGGAAGACGTTGAAATCATCAAACCATTTGCGGACTATACTGGTTTATTCCTCTATCACTGCCACAACCTTGAGCATGAAGATATGGGCATGATGCGTAATTTTTATGTGAGTTAGTCTTACTCGGTATCAACTCGCCATGATGTTGAGGTTAACTGGAAAAAAGGAGGATAGAAATGAAATGCTTACCAAGGCAGTGAAAATTAGCGAGCGATACAATAACCGTGCAGAACAGTTTGCGGCCTTAACTCTTTAGGTTTCACTATTGTCAACTGACCTGATCTTGAACAGGTGCTTTGAGTATTGTTCAACCCTGATGTTATCAAAGCGATTCAATAATTGGCCAAAATGTGCCACTCTCTGCTCAATCTCCATCACTGTAATTTCAGGGAAGCGGTGATCATGATAAGCCAGTCTATTGGGGCCAGGCCGACGCATATTCAGGTTTGTCAACAAGGCCTTTACCTTGGTAAGCAACCATCCCTGCACATAGGTACCGAAGGGACCTGCTGGCGGCTGCTTTCTGCTATAGCCGCTAGCCTCGAGAATATCAACTATCCGATCACAAGCTAAGGGTCCCTCTTGCGCCGCCAGATAATAATCAATAAGCGCTTCACGTTCCTCGCCATCTGCGACGCCCAGTTCACCGTTCAGGATTCGAGTCAACGTCACCTCTAATTCATTGAAGTTAAAGCATTGATGGCTCAGTTTGGTCGGCAGTCCTTGAAATTCATAATCATAATATTCGTTGAGAGTTGCAAGGTAAGATATTGCGGGAACCCCAAGAACATAGGCTTCCAATCCAGTCGTGCATCCATTGTGCACCATTGCCTTTGCAGCTAGAAGCCAGGGAATGACGTTACCTTCATTTGTTACTATTACTCGCTCGCACTTAGCAGCGATATCATGGTAAATCTCATAGTTCTCACTCGGATGTGGCCGTACAACGATAGTAAAGCCGGGGAATGCCTGCGCTATAGACGGAATAAGTCGCTTAAAATCCGCCACTATTGCCTGTTTATGATCCCGAAGTCCCTCGGCAAATTGGCGGCTCATCCCCACTCCGGATTGGCCAAGTTGCGGCGCTTTCCGAGGATCTTTTGACGGCAGGAATAAACCAACATTTGGAATAAAAGGATTTATGTCACTGAAATTAGTGTTAATGAGAATAAAGTCTCCGTAAAGTTTACGTAGCCTTTCTACCTCTGCGTCAAAGTAGGGACGCATTTCAGCTCGCAGCATGTCGCCACGCGGATTTCCGGTAATGTGGAGGGGCATATTTGCAGGCAGTTCAGGGTACCGTCGAAGCAAATCAACATTTTCCTGGCCCCAGGCAAACACATGGGAAACCTGTTTGATCGTCTCGGGCGATAGTCGGAGTGTAAAGTAGGTATCCGCTGGCGGGTGGACCAACGCTTCTTCTTCCCATGCGACAATCTCATGACCTAGCTGTCGCAGGATTCTAAACATTGAGTTACTCAGGCTACGCATGCTCTTAGCAAGATAAACGCCACGAGGGATCGCAGCAACCTGAAAATGAGTGAACGCACGAGAACCCATAATGACTGGAAAGCCACGCTCGGCGGCAACGCAGGATAACAGAATTTTCGCATCCAGCTCGCGAACCTGACTTTCCACAGGGATGATAAGCGTTGAAGCAGAATTTCTCATATTTTGTACTTCGTACTAAAATTAAACGATATTGAAACCTATCCGGTCAGGTGTTGCGGATTCTTCATTCTCCAGCAAATCACAGTGCTCGGTGAAAGCCCTGAAAATCAGGGGGTCGCTTGAAATGGCAGCAATTTCGTGGTTAAGCCAGAATGATGGTTTCGTCCAGTTGAAACTACCAAAAATGGACCATACTTGGCCTCGATCTTCCACCAGTACTAACTTGAGGTGCATGGGAAGACCTTCTGGATTTCTGCTCCGCTTGAATTGAATTCCGGCAGAGATGAGCCGCTGTTCCACCTTTGTAGTAACCCGCCTATACGTTGAGTCCGCAATTATTTCCAGTACCACGCCTCGATTCGCGAGCTCGATCATAACATTAACAGCGATCTCTGTTCTGATGTGTGACGCAAAGATGCGGACACGAGCACTGCTACTGATCCGGCTCAGAAATTGCACCACAGGGTGTGGACCCACCCGGGGCCAGAAGTGAATAATAGTGTCAACACCATAAATTGCTTCGTTCGCTTCGGCAGAGAATCGATAAAGTAATCCGGGTGGTGCTTGATGCAGCCGTCGAGCATGGTGCACCAGTTGTTCAACCAGCGTTGGATCGGTAAGCCCCACCAGCGTATTGCAGCCTCGATCCTGATCGCCAATCTCTTGGATGATATCTGGCCTTTCTTCTGGCGTGTTTCCTGACGGATTAAAAGAACCTATGAAGGCAATCGGTTTCGGATCGGAAAAGCAGTAGAGTTTTTCGTGTAACTGTGGCTTCCATGCCCGCCCCGGCGGAGCGGGTATACCTGGGATGATGACCACGCGAAGCCCGTCGCCCAGGCCATCAACTTTAGAAAGCATCGAAATTACAGCATCATTGGCATTAGATATGCGTGGTTTACCTGCCAGACTCAAAGTGATCCTCACGCCGCGTCTACGCGCCTGAACCAGTGCTTCAGCCAGCTTCAAGTCACGAAAATAGTAGGTAATCCAATCAATTGATCCGCCGGCTGGAACAGCAGCGATATGTTCTGCCAATACATCACGCAAGTAGCCTGGAGGCTGATCTATGCCCCCAAAATATATTTCAGCAGCAAATTTCATTTACGCAACCAGAACCATTTTTCAACAGGCACATTTGATCTCGACTTTTCGCCTTAGGTTAAATACTGTAGATTCTCCACGTAGTTCTTTGCTCATTTGAGGAGAGGCTTGAATGGGCTACTTGTCGCGAGCCAGTACATCAGTAATCTGTTATGAAGCCCACTCTTCAATTTGAAACGATGTGGAAACTCGCAAGCATGTTACGCGTATTTCCGTATCAAAAGCAATATCAAGTACCCAATGTAAATTGTGGTGAGTAGACCGCAGGAACTTCCCCCGCAGCCTCTCGCAGAACGGTACGTGAACCTCTCAATTCATACCGCTCCCATCAAGCAAACGGACCAACCATTCCCTGCCGCCAGTGGGCAAATAAACAGGGACACTGCTTCG
>JAUXRH010000332.1 GCA_030682075.1 Nitrosomonas sp. | reverse complement strand
GCCGCCGTGTCCGATACCCCGTACACCACCGCTTTGGCAAAGCCCGCCAGGGTGGCCGCCTGCGCCGCCGTCGCCGCAGTGCTCGCTGTCACCGTGCCCGCCAGCGTCAAGACCGCATTCGAGGAGGCGGCCAGGTTGGCGGCCGTGTCCATAATGTTGTAGATGTTGGCGCCGCTGTTAGTGAAAGTAGCAAGGTTTGAAATAGTTACACTAGCAATTACAATAATACTACCCGGTCCATCAATAATCACTCCAGAAAGGTTCTCAGCCGTATCCACCAATGTTTGACCTGATGCCAAGGTAATTTTGGTTGCTGTGCTCCCAAAATTTGCTGTCGTTGCAGCTATAATCCCACCTCGGGTGAACGTGGCAACAGAATTGCCAGCAACACCAGCCCAAGCGATGGAAATGTTGCCGCTAGCCGTACCGCCAAATGTGACTATGCCCGCATCTTCAGTAACCGTAAATGTTGGGGCTGGTGGTGGTGGTGGTGGTGGTGGTGGTGGTGGTGGTGGTGGCGGTGGTGGCGGCGGCTGTGCATTCGGTATCCCGTCACCATTCACATCGCCCACAAAGGGGGCAGCGGCATTGACTGCATTGATTAATGCCGTCCCTGTGGTACTGGTTGTGGTACTGCTGACATTGCCGCTTGCCGCACCTGATTTCATCGTCGCTGCGACCGTTTCAGCGACAATCTGCAGCGTGGTAATTTTTGTTAATCTATTGGCGTTGGTCGCGTCGCTTGCCGCAGCCTCATTCACCGCCTGATTTAAATTGGCAATGGTTCGAGAGGCATCGGTTAATAAAGCGCCCACTTTAAATGAGCTGGTAATATCCGCCCCCGCTGTTACCGCAGCTGCTTGAACCATTTGCGCAACAACGCTGGGAGAGGCCAGATCAATGATGCCGGTTGTTGTTGTGTTCGTGCCTGCAAGGAATGCGGCGAGCGCTGCATAGGCTGATTCGATGCCCGCATCTTCACTGGCAGAGACACCGACACCCGCCAGTAACGCGGCCGTTTGGCTAATGAGGATATTGATTTTAACCGCGACGGCTTGAATGGCCAGGGCAATGCCGGTTGCGGTGGCATCAGTATCGGTACGCACGGTTTCCTGAATGGGGTCGAAATTGAGCAGGTCTACGCGTGGATCCAAACCCAGCGTTTTAAGTACCGTTGTGGCGGCCTGATCTACCGAGGTCACGCCATCCTGCGTTAGGTTAGCGATCAGTGTGGTCAGCGGACTCACGACCGAGGCGCCGGCAGGCGCGCTCATGATGCCTTCAAAGGGTTTGCCGGTGGCAATATCGGTTCCGCCCCTGGCAATTAAATGGCCTAACCCGGCAATCCCCGGTAAAGTGAAATTGCCAAAAGCATCGGTCGTTGTGCTTATTTCGCCTTCATTTAATACGCCGTCGCCATTCAGATCGGCGAATATCGTGGCGCCACTGACATAACCGTCAATGACTTTGCCCGCAGCGCCGGATTCAAGTAACGATTTGGCCGCATCCACGCTGGCCGCGAGGTGGGTAACACTGGCGGTCACTGCCTGCAAGACAGCCAGACTGGTAGCCGATCCACTTTGATCAATGGAATAAAATGCGGCCACTTCAACTTTGTTGTTAAATTGCACGGATGCGGCAATCCAATCCGTATTCGCTGAAGGTACTGCTGCCAGCGCCGTTGCCGCCCAGAGAATCACTTCACCCCGACTTTGCCCTTCCGCCAACCTGGCTTCTATGGCGGATACGGCCCATGCTTTATTTTCCGCACTGACCAGCGTACCCACGATGTTCTCAACAAATCGGGTGGAAAATTCAGGGTTGGTTAAGGTCTCCGCATACAGCGATTTAAATACACCGGTGGCCGCCAAGCCATTCGCCAGCTGCTGGATGGCGCCATCTGCCGCGTCAACAATCGCAGTAAACTCATTTAAATATTGCGCGCCCGGCGCTGCATTAAACATGGCTTGCGTGAGTTGCAGGATTTCCAGTTGTTTCATTTGCAAAAGCTATCGACTCATTTATCCTTGATTAACTTGACATTCTATCAGAAAAAAACGCCATCGCCAATCATAAGGACACCTGGAACAAAATGACGCACTTGACAACAGGACTCAAAAGAGCGCAATGTGAAAATGATCCAGGCTTGATTGCAGGTTCGTTACTTCATCAATTAAAGCGAATTATTCATATTAAAGGAGGTTTATCATGGGTACAAAAAGCACACCGCCCGGTTTCCGTCAGATTGCCCGCCACGACGGCATCTTTGAGGAACACATACACGATGCTTACAAGACCAAGGGTAAGCTGTCGGAACCCGCCGTCTGTCCGCAATGTTCCGCCGTATTTCATGAAGGCCGCTGGCAGTGGGGCAAAGCGCCCGCCGAGGCACATCAGGAAACCTGCCCGGCCTGTCATCGGATACATGATCACTTTCCCGCCGGATTTCTAACCCTGCAAGGCGCATTCTTTCTTACCCATCGCGAAGAAATCATGCAGCTTGTGCACAATATGGAAACGCGTGAGCGGGCTGAGCATCCGCTCAAACGCATCATGGCAGTAGAAGAAATTGATGACTCAACGCTGATAACCACGACCGACATTCATCTCGCCCGTGGTGTCGGTGAGGCCATACACCATGCCTATCAGGGCAATCTGGATTTCCACTACAACCCGGGAGAAAATCTGCTGCGAGTGCACTGGTCACGTTAGCGAGTTGAACACCGCGCGCCTGGCCCAGTCCGGCAGGCTTCCGGGGCCAGCCAGTAACAGCAGGCGTCGTAAATAAATACGCTGCCTGATTTTTCAGTCTACAAACAAAAGGAGAACATCATGCCTGTAAGCGAAATTTGTCAGCGGAATGTGGTTACTTTGCAAGGTAATGATACGGCGCTGGACGCAGCCAAACTCATGCGTCAGCACCATATCGGCGATGTCATTGTGGTCGAAATTCGTCAGGGTGTCCCGATTCCTGTGGGAATTATCACCGATCGTGATCTGATCGTGGAAATCGTGGCCACAGAGCTCGATGTGACGGTCATTACTGTGGGCGACATTATGGCGAAGGAACTGTTTACGATCAAAGAAAGCATGGATATATTTGATGCGATTCAATATATGCGCCGCAAGACAGTCAGACGCCTGCCCGTCGTGAGTGAGGACGGCGGTCTGGTGGGGATTCTTACTTTAGATGATGTATTGGCGCTGTTATCGGAAGAACTACTCAATCTCGCCAAGCTGGTCGGTTATGAACGGAAAAAAGAAATACGGCATCGTCCTTAATAATGAAGGGCATACATGGACGTCCATGTATGCCCTTCATTATTTACCATAAAAAAGAATCACGGGTGGCGGATAAGCCCGGTTTTTCGATGTCGCCAGCCGCGCAGTCGCAGTCGGTTTATTTAAGGGCATCTCTAAAAATTCAAGTTCCTAGGAGCCTGTCGGACTTTGGTCGTCGATAGCGAAAATCGACCCCGCCGAGGTCGTTTTTTGCCGATTTCGCCGCCGCATGGTTGTTCCATGGGGCAAGAAATCGGCAAAAAAGGAGCCGGCGCGGTCGATTTGCAGC
>JAUXRH010000326.1 GCA_030682075.1 Nitrosomonas sp. | reverse complement strand
TCTAAACAAGACCAGGCGCGAATAAAAAATATTGCCGCAGCATATGATGGATAGGTAAGGAAATATTTTTTGTGAGCAACGAAGTATGGTGACGAAACGGGGTAAGCAGGCAAGCCGCAAAGCGGCTGCTCGCAAATATGGGTTTTCAGAGGTGCCCTTAAGAATTCCGGGAGCTGATGATTAATGCTGAACCGGATGGATAATGAGATGGACGCTTCTATCTGTCTTTCTGGTTCATGAAGCGTTAATTCTCTGGCTTCGAAGACTCACAATTGAAGTTTTTACAGGAGCAAATATGGCGTACTATGAAAATAGTCTTGAAATTGAAGCAAATCTGGATGGATCCGAACTGAGCATTGGTATCGTCATGAGTCGCTTTAATATTGATGTCAGTGAGGGATTGCTTGGTGCTTGTATGGCAGAGTTAAGAAAATATGGTGTCAAGGATTCAAATATTTTGTTGGTGACCGTCCCGGGCGCCTTGGAAATCCCACTGACACTGCAAAAACTGGCTTTGTCTGATCACTTTGATGCATTGATTGCATTGGGCGCGGTAATCCGGGGTGATACCTATCATTTTGAAGTGGTATCGAATGAATCCACCAGTGGGATCACCGCAGTACAGCTGGATATGGGGGTTCCCATTGCGAATGGCATTTTAACGACCGAAACAGAGGATCAAGCGACCGAGCGCATGAGTCAGAAAGGGGCGGGTGCGGCACGAGTGGCGATTGAAATGGCGAATCTTCTGATGAAACTCGATGATATTGCGCAATGACGACAGTTATTCCCGAAACACAGCCTGCGGCTAACGTTAAAACAGCGCCGAAGAAGCATAGAAGCCGCCGACGTGTTGCACGCGAGCTGGTTTTACAAGGAATTTACCAGTGGCGTGTCGCCGGGGGTACGGCAGGTTTTATTGAAACGCAGCTGCGTGAGTCGGATATATTCTCTAAAGCCGATGAGAAATTCTTTTCCAGGTTATTTCATGGCGTACTGGGTGACTCGATGGGACTGGAAACGCAAATACAGCCCTTTCTTGATCGCCCACTTAGGGAGCTGAGTCCGGTAGAGTTTGCTATTTTGCTGTTAAGCACTTATGAATTGACTCATTATCTGGAAATTCCATACCGGGCCGTGATTAACGAAGCGATTGAGCTGGCCAGGAGTTATGGCGGCACAGAAGGGCATAAATATGTCAATGGGGTATTAGATAAACTGGCAGCTCAGTTGCGTGCCATTGAGGTTGAATCAAAAACGCAGGCAAGAAAGTGAGCTTTCGTTGTAGGGCACTTCTTTCAAGAAAAAACTATAAGTTACTGATTATAAGAAATATAAAAAAGAAAAAAGATCTATTTTACTAACTTCATCATGTTTCTTCCTGACGCCTTGCGGTCGAAGGCCGATTACTACGCTAAAAATCCAATTTTGCGAGCAGCCGCTTTGCGGCT
>JAUXRH010000318.1 GCA_030682075.1 Nitrosomonas sp. | reverse complement strand
GCGAATAAAAAATATTGACGCAGCATAGGATTGATAGGTAAAGAAACATTTTTTGTGCGCAACGAAGTATGGTGACGAAACGAGGTAAGCAGGCAAGCCGCAAAGCGGCTGCTCGCAAATATGGATTTTTAGAGGCGCCCTATCGTATGGACAAGCGTATACAGCACACCTCACATGAGTCTGACTTTTCTAACATGGAAGCCAATCATGATCAAATCATAAGGAGAAAAGACATGAAAAAGAGGAATCGACGACTTAATCTTATATGTGCTGTGGTATTGCCCCTATTGTTTCTGGCAGGTTGTGCGCCGAACCAGCTTTACCGTAGCGATTACGCTCTTTGCATTGTCGACGCGAAAAACAACTGCAGCAAGCATAGTGTTCAACGGCACAATGAAGGTAGCGGCGGCGAATACACGCTGGGGTTCGTCGAAGTCGACGATCAGGGACAACTACGTGACCGCGCGCAAATGCAAGCTGTCCTGGATAACTATTACGCCGTGGCCGCCAAAGACAGTTTGCTCATAAATGTTTACGTGCATGGCTGGCAACACGACGCCTCACCTGATGATGCAAACATAGTGAGTTTTTCCAAAAACCTGAAGAAACTCAGCCAGATTGAAACTGCTCTGGCCAAACTGCAAAACCGTCCGCCACGTAAAATCGTCGGCGTTTACGTCGGCTGGCGCGGCAAATCAATCACCATCCCCGGATTGAATCTGGTCACTTTCTGGGAACGCAAAAACACCGCGTTGAACATCGGCTACATGGGTATTGCCGAGTTGTTCCTCAAACTCGAAGAAATCAGCAATGTCAGAAACAGTTGGAGTCCGCCAATAAAAAGCCGACTCATTATCATGGGCCACAGCTTCGGTGGCCAGGCCGTATATGGCGCCACTTCGCAAATTCTCGCCAGCCGTTTTATCGACAGCCGCGAACACAAAGCGGTGCAAGATACCGCGAAAGGCTTTGGCGACCTGATTGTTTTACTAAACCCCGCCTTCGAAGCATTAAGCTACGCACCGTTATATGATCTTTCCAGCAGCCGTTGCAGTTACTTTATCGAACAACGCCCGCTTCTGGCGATACTGACTTCCGAAACCGACTACGCTACCAAACTTGCTTTTCCCGCCGGGCGCTTCTTCTCCACCTTTTTTGAAACCTACGACACCATGGAGCGTGAATTCTGCGGTGACAGCAAACTGAAACGTCGACTTACCCTTAAGGAAGGCCCTGCGGATCGCACGACCGTTGGTCACTTTGATCCACTGATCAGTCATACCTTGATGCCTGCACCCAACACCGAACCCTTGTCCATTAACGTCTATAACAACATTCGCAACGTTTGGGGCGAACAGACTGCTGGCGCCTCTCTTACCTACGGTCGCACCATCCTCGAGCACCTGGACCGCACTGCACCGCGAAATCCTTATTTGAATATCCGCGTCAACACGAAACTTATGGCCAACCATGGCGATATATGGGGTGATGAAGTGCAGGAATTTATACGCCTTCTGGTGTTATTAGCGACGCAGGATGAAGATTTTCACGAATCCGAAACAGACGTATCCGCCATCGAGTCGGATTGAGGATGGAAAGTCAGAAAAGATAACATCATTTGCGCAGCAGAGGGTAAGCGTAAATCGGGATTTACTGGATCAGGTCACAGAAGAATGGCTGAAAACTGATACACTGAAACCAGACCGCGCCATGAAGTCAAAGCTGGAAGGAGAACCGGTGGTGGTATTGTCGAATAATGATGGCTGTGCGGTGGCGCGTTCCCAGGAAGCGAAAGCGTTGGGGGTCAAAATGGGGGCGCCTTGGTTTCAGATGCAGGCGCTTGCCCGGAAGCATGGCATTGTCATCCAATTACACCTTGTATGCCGATATGAGTAATCGCATGATGACAGTGCTGGGGAAATTTTCTCCCCATCAGGAAGTGTATTCCATCGATAAATACTTTCTCAGTTTAGATGGTTTTAATACGGATTTAACCACTTTTGGTCAGACGATTCGCCAGCGGGTGAAAAACTGTACCGGATTGCCGGTTTGTGTCGGTATTGGCTCGACTAAAATCCTGGCTAAACTGGCGAATCATGTTGCCAAGAAACAGCCGGAATGGCAGGGTGTTTGTGATTTAGGAACTCTGTCTGAACCTGCGTTAAATGATTTACTGGCGCGTATTGAAGTCGGAGAAGTATGGGGTGTTGGATGACGTATCCGGGAAGGATTGATGCGCCAGAAAATTAATACCGTGCTGGAATTTAAACAAGCGGATGCGGCGTTTACGGGCCGTCATTTTTCGGTAGTGACGCAACATACCATTATGGAGCTGCGCGAAATTTCTTCGCTACGACTGGAAGCCGTTGTGCCAGCCAGCCAGCCAGCCAGCCAACAAATTATGTGTAGCCGTTCTTTTGGCTCGCCCATAACGCAACTTGTCGAACTTCAGCAGGTAATCATCAGTTATATGACCCGGGCCGCAGAGAAACTGCGTAGTCAGTCTTCTGTATCGGGTGCGGTTGATGTTTTTATCAGCGCCAGCCCATTCCGAGCAAAAGATGCGCAATATAATCAAGGTCTGACGGTCACCTTGCTGGAAGCGGGCAGTAATACATTAAAGCTGGTGCAAGCAGGATTATGGGGGTTAAAGCGCGTTTATCGGCCAGGCTATTGTTATGCCAAGACGGGGGTCATTTTGATGGATCTTGCGCCGGTTGGAATGCGACAGGCTTCTCTTTTTGCGGATAATATGGCGGATGAAAGCACAGCACAGTTAATGCAAATCGCAGACTCAATTAATCGAAAGATGGGAAAAGATACGATTTTTCTGGCGGGTGCGGGAATAGAGTCGAATTGGCAGATGAAGCAGGGAAACAAGTCACCCTGTTACACGACCGCATGGAATGAATTGGCGGTAGCTCACTGTTAAATGAAATGACCTATGACAAGGCGGAATGGATCAGTGAATAAAATATCACTTAATGCACAAATCCTGTTGGGTACGCTGATGGGTGTTTTGCTCGGCTTGTGGTTTTCCATGCTGGGACAGGAATCAACCGTCACGCAGAATGGCCTATATGTTGCGAAGCTGGTCGGTACATTATTCATTGATTTGCTGCGGATGGTATTAATTCCACTGGTATTTACATCGATTGTCGTGGGCGTGGCTAATTTACGTTCACACCAGCAAATGAATCGGGTATGGCTGAGTACGTTGGGTTTCTTTGCCTTGACGATGGCGCTGGCGATTATGTTGGGATTGATGGCTGCCAATTTGTTTCAGCCGGGTAGCGGACTGCAACTGGCACTGTTTCAGGATGCGATGCAGGGTTTTCAAGGCACACAGATGCCATTGCCTGATTTTTTTGCCCATTTCCTGCACTCCTTATTCCAGAATCCGATCGCTGCATTGGCGCAGGGTAATGTGCTGGCGGTTGTGGTATTTGCTTTATTACTGGGCATTGCCTTGGTAGTGGGTGGCCAGCGTTATCGCAATATCTTGATCCTGATGCAGGAATTTCTGGAGCTGATATTGATGTTGGTCGGCTGGATTATGCACCTGGCACCATTCGGTATCATGGCATTGCTGCTGCAACTGGTTGCCACGCAGGATATGAATCTGCTCACGCTATTGATCCAGTTTATTGCAGTTGTGATCGGCGCCACGTTGCTGCACGGCCTGGTGGTGTTACCATTGATTCTCTATTTCACGACCGGCATGACACCGCTTAAATTCTGGCGTGGTGCGCGTGAAGCGCTGATAACCGCATTTGCCACCAGTTCCAGTGCCGCCACTTTGCCGATCACGTTGCGCTGTGCCGAACAGCATTTGCATGTCAAGCGGGATATCGCGGGGTTTGTTATTCCGCTGGGGGCTACCATGAATATGGATGGCACTGCATTATACGAGGCGATAGCGGCACTGTTTATAGCCAATCTCATGGGCATTGAGCTCAGCTTCATGCAACAATTAATCGTATTCATGACGGCCATGCTTGCCGCAATGGGTGCGCCGGGTATTCCCAGCGCCGGTATGGTGACGATGGTGCTGGTATTGCAGGCGGTTGGTTTGCCGGCTGAAGCGATTGCCATTTTACTGCCGATTGATCGCTTACTGGATACCTTTCGTACCATGGTTAATGTTGAAGGTGATCTGGTTGGTAGCCTGGTGGTGCAGAAGTGGGTAGCGACATCTAATATCAGCAAGAACGGCGGCGATCCAATAACCTGATCAATTTTTCAGAGCAACACCTCATCGCGGAAGCGCTGCTGAATTTCAACGACTTTGTCCATATTTCTGATCAAGGCTTCGACACAGTCACGGTCAAGCTTGGCATCCGCCATACGCTGTAACATGGCAATCGCATCATCATTACTCCATGGAATCTTGTAGGCACGACGTGAGGTGAGTGCGTCAAAGACATCTGCCACGGCACTGATACGTGCTTCAATAGGAATTGCATCGCCTTTCAGGCCATTGGGATAACCACTGCCATCAATCGCCTCATGATGAAATTCGGCGATATTGCGCATGATGCTGACATGGCCCAGGGTATGCAGGCTGAAGTCTCCAAGTATGGCATCAATGATCTCACGACCTTTCGCCGGGTGAGTTTTCATGATATCGAATTCCTCCTTATCTAATTTTCCGGGTTTGCGCAGGATACTGTCTGGAATGCCAATCTTGCCAATATCATGCAGCGGCGAGAACAGAAAAATATGCTCAATCTGTTCATCACTGATTTTGTAGCTGTGCGCCAGCTCACAGGCGATAAGGCGAGCATAATGCGCGGTACGATCAATGTGTGACCCCGTTTCCTCATCCCGATAGTGGGTCATGCTACGCGCTGCCCGTACGGCAGCCAGGAGCGTGCGGATAGCGGTCAATTCGTTGATGACCATCAGTGAAATCAGGTGACCATAAATATCAATCTGGCGTAGTGTCCTGGGTAAAAATGGGTGAGCTTGTAATGAATTGAAAAATAAAAAGCCAATGAATGTACCGCTTTGGTAAAGCGGCATGGTGTAACTGGCCTGATAGCCTTTAGCTGCGATGCGCTCGGTATGCTCATGCGATCCCATGGCAAAGATATTCAGATCCTGCACCAGGCGTGGGCGACGATGCTGCATGATGGCGCGTAGTGAAGGTGCCGCACCAAGTGGTGCTTCGTAGGCAACAATGGGACTTTCGTCGCCTTCAGTACTGTGTGTATAAGTCTTGAGGGTATCTGTTTTTTCGTCGAAAAGGGCAATAGCCAGGCGATCGATAAAGGGGAAATCCTGACGGATGATTTGATGTAGAAAACGTAATTTGTCTGTCAGCGGCAGGCTCTCATGCAATTGGGCCAGTGCATCCTGATGTTTAAATAGATCCTCTTCTTCTTGCTGCGACATGGAATTCCTTTTGACAAAAGTTGTGGCGATGAAAGTTATTGTCGTATCGCTAATATTGATGATGATAATACGATTGAATGATCGTTCAAAAGTATTTAGGGATTATTTTCTGCGGGTGGTTCAACGTATCGCAATCAGGATGAATATGGCGGTGTGGCAATTTGTCGCGCGGCAATTTGCCACATTCCAAAATAAATAATTCCTGTCTACAATTAAATCCAAGCTGAAGTAATGGCGATTAAAAATTGTAATCAACACTAAATTAAATATATTTTTCAAAAGGAGAGTGAGAAGCGTGTCGTAGATTTTGCACGCTGACTGACATAGAAGCCTATGAAAACCCCCAAAAGAATTCAGCCATTAATAGATGAAGGATTTATCGATACCGTCATTTGCCAGCTCATGAGCGGCAAGGAAGCCACGGTTTACGCGGTGCGTTGTGGAGAAGAAATTCGATGCGCCAAAGTTTACAAGGAAAGCAATAAACGCAACTTTCATCAGAGCGTCTTCTATACAGAAGGCCGGAAGATCAAAAATAGCCGCCGGGCTCGTGCCATTAAGCGGGGAAGTTGTTATGGACGTAGTGCGCAGGAAGAAGCGTGGCAAAGTACCGAAGTTGATATGCTCTATCGTCTAAAAGCGACGGGCATACACGTTCCGCAACCGTATACTTTTTTTGAAGGCGTACTTTTGATGGAACTGATCACGACCGATCGTGGAGATATCGCCCCGAGGTTAAGCGACCTTCATCTGACGGCCGAGCAAGCACGCACGTATCACCAAATATTGATTTGGCAAGTGGTTCGTATGCTTTGCGCAGGGATAGTACATGGCGATTTATCGCAATACAATATACTGGCCGGTAGTCAGGGTCCGGTAATTATCGACTTGCCACAGGCCGTTGATGCAGCAAATAACTCGAATGCACGTCATATGATCAAACGGGATATTGATAACCTGACAACTTATTTCAGCCGTTTCGTACCTGAACTAGCGCAGACAGATTATGGATCAGAAATATGGTCGCTTTACCAACACGGAAAATTATTTGAAGCGGTTAGTCTGACAGGGCAGATCCGAGCCCCACATAATAAGAAACCGGTTAATGTCGGTAAGATTATGCAGATTATTAATGAGGTGCTCAAAAAAGAGGTGGCATGGCGGCGATATAAGCAGGAAAGATGGACCAGCCCATATTCACAGTGCTGACCCGGAAATTTCATGAAACCTGATCATGAGACCTGAATACGCACAGAAATTGCGCCGCGATGATTCATAATCGGATGAAATATTCGGCCTGAATCAATCAAAGTAAAGAATACAGTTTTATCTTGATGGGCCATCTGTTATAATTCGCCTCGCGGGGTGGAGCAGTCTGGCAGCTCGTCGGGCTCATAACCCGAAGGTCGTAGGTTCAAATCCTGCCCCCGCAACCAATAAAAACAAGCGCTTAGATGATAAAATCCTAAGTGCTTTTTTATTTCATAAGTGTAGTGTAAGGCTGGTGTAAGAAAATCCTATCAACACTACGCCAAAAAAACGCTGCCTAGTATCGGAGTATCTACGCTTGAGATTGTGACCTTGCCGAAATTTCGGTAATGTCGGTTTTTGCGTCTTGCTGCATATTCGCCAACCTATTAGCCATCATGCAGGAAATTTACAACGAAATATCAAGCAATAAAAAACCCGCCACTGGGACGGGTTAGTTTGGAATGGTTAAGAATTATTCTGTTTAGTTAACGCTGTTTCCCAATCTTCCTAAGACAAGTAATGCCAACAAACCTGATGGCATTATTGCGTGATCCCTTCTTCCGAAGATTTCTGCGATTCTTTCTTCCGCCGCAGCTCCTTCTCCTCTCCCATTTGCAGTAGCGCCCAGCCGCACATCTCTGGGCGTGATGGTGAATTTGTGCTTTCTGTTGAGGGATTTCTCAAGTCGTCTTGATCTGTCACATTCTTTTGATTTCTTTCCAAAGGTTCCGAAGAGGTTTCGTTGTTTTCAGAGTTTTTCTGCTGTTGATCATCCTGCATTTTTTACCCCTCATTTTTAATTGGTAGCATATAGGCCATTCTCAACAATACCGGATTAATCGTTTAATTGATATCTGGGATAATTCAAACCACCTCCCGGTGAGATAATAGCGGGTGGATTGGTTGCATAGGGATTGTTGGGCGAATCAGGTGAATACTTACTCCCATATTGTCCATAGGGATTGTTGATAGAATCCGGCGAGTATGTCTCGCGTCAACTAACTTGTCCACATTGACGACAATTAAGATGTCCGGTTGAATGATAGTGATTTATTTTTTCAGTTGTTGTTTTTTCCGATAACTCTCTCCTTCGATTTCTATAATGTGAGCATGATGAATAATG
>JAUXRH010000317.1 GCA_030682075.1 Nitrosomonas sp. | reverse complement strand
GCGAATAAAAAATATTGACGCAGCATAGGATTGATAGGTAAAGAAACATTTTTTGTGCGCAACGAAGTATGGTGACGAAACGAGGTAAGCAGGCAAGCCGCAAAGCGGCTGCTCGCAAATATGGATTTTTAGAGGCGCCCTTGATCCCCAATGTGTGTGTGTTGATGAGGGCATCTCTAAAAATTCAAGTTCCCAGGCAAGACAAGGCGCGAGAAAAAAATTTGAGCGCAGCATAGGATTGATATGTAAGAGAAAATTTTTTATTAGCAACGCCGTATTGCGACGAAACGGGGTAAGCAGGCAAGCCGCAAAGCGGCTGCTCGCAAAATTGGATTTTTAGAGGTGCCCATGAGCCTATTCCATTCGGCGGATGACACAGGCTTATCCGCCCTACCGGACTGATTGACGCTGAATATACACAGCACCCGTTTGACGGCAGCCGCAAGATCAAGCATCACCTGCGTAGTTTAGGGTATAAAATCAACCGTAAACGTGTACAGAGACTGATGGGCATATTGGGTCTTGCCGGTATGGCGCCAGGGTCGAACACCAGTCGCCGACACCCCCGCAGCACAAGATATACCCGTACTTGCTCAGAGGCGTGTTGGTGATCTCATAACTGGAACAGCTCCAAACCTTTACAGGTATCAGTGCGATCATTCTTGGCTGCCGCCGGAAAGATTTCCTTAAATCGCGCTAACTTCAGATTATTGATGTCATAAAGTTGATCACACGCACCTTGACCAGACTATCCAAAGGCCGTGCGTAGCCATTATAGCCTTCCATTGCCACCGCTACTTCACATAGAGCCAAAACATTACAAACAATAATTCTGTGTCCTCTGTGTTTTAATATGGTTAAGAACTATCTATACTTAAGTCCAGCAGACTCCTGGAACCCTGATCTTTCCAGGTTTAATCAATATTAGCTCCGGCTCAAAATAAGAATTGAGGTTCATGAATGGATAATAAAGAACAAATTAATTTCTGGTACGTCATTGCGGCAATGCTGGGCGTGTTGTTCCTGCAGAACCTGTACGAGCAATACACCAAAGTTGAACCCATCCCTTACAGCCAGTTTCAGCAGCTGTTGGATCAGAACAAGATTGCCGAAATCGCTATCACTGAGCATCATATTTATGGCTCGCTCAAAGTGGCGGGCGCCAATGGGTTAAAAGACTTTATCACCACGCGGGTCGAGCCAGAATTTGCGGAAGAACTGCATAAACACGACGTTGTTTACACCGGCATTGTGCAAAGTACTTGGCTGCGCGATTTATTATCCTGGATTGTGCCGACGGCTATTTTTATTGGTATCTGGTTATTTATCATTCGTCGTATGGGCAGTGGTATGGGCAGCGGGCTGATGTCGATTGGTAAAAGTCACGCCAAGGTGTTTGTGGAGAAGGAAACCAAGGTAACCTTCGATGATGTGGCGGGTGTGGATGAAGCCAAGGAAGAGTTGGTTGAAATTATCAATTTTCTGAAAAATCCGGCAGATTATGGTCGTTTGGGTGGACGTGCACCTAAGGGGATTTTGCTGGTTGGTCCGCCAGGCACAGGTAAAACATTATTAGCACGTGCCGTGGCCGGTGAGGCCGGGGTGCCATTTTTCTCGATATCCGGCTCGGAATTTGTTGAGATGTTTGTCGGTGTTGGTGCTGCCCGGGTGCGCGATCTGTTCGAACAGGCGCGCCAAATCGCACCGGCCATTATCTTTATTGATGAACTGGATGCGCTGGGGCGTGCCCGGGGTGCTTATGGACTGGGAGGCGGACACGACGAAAAAGAGCAAACCTTGAACCAGTTGCTGGCAGAGCTGGATGGCTTTGATTCCAGCAGCGGGATTGTGCTGCTGGCGGCGACTAATCGTCCGGAAATCCTTGATCCGGCATTATTGCGTGCCGGGCGATTTGATCGTCAAGTACTGGTAGACCGACCCGACAAGATGGGTCGTAAACAGATTCTCGCTGTGCATGCAAAAAAAGTGAAGCTGAATACGGATGTCAAAATCGAACAAATCGCTGCCCTGACTCCCGGTTTTACCGGTGCAGACTTGGCGAATCTTATTAATGAAGCAGCTTTGCTGGCCACGCGGCGCAATGCAACATCCGTGACTATGGAGGATTTCAATAACGCCATTGAACGTATTGTTGCCGGTCTGGAAAAACGCAACCGTCTGCTCAATCCGAATGAACGTCGCGTGGTGGCCTTTCATGAGCTGGGACACACCATGGTGGCGCTGGCGCTGCCCGGTACAGATGAAGTGCATAAGGTCTCGATCATTCCGCGTGGTATCGGTGCGCTCGGCTATACCATCCAGCGTCCAACGGAAGACCGCTTTCTGATGACCCGAGTGGAGCTGGAAAACAAAATGGCGGTATTGCTGGGTGGGCGAGCCGCTGAACAAGTGGTATTTGGCGAGGTATCAACCGGGGCATCGGATGATCTGGTGCGTGCGACGGATATTGCCCGTGCCATGGTGCTACGTTATGGCATGAGTGAAGCGTTGGGTAATGTGGCTTATGACCGTGAACAATCGGCCTTCCTGCAACCCAATATGCCCATACCGCAGCGGCGCGATTACAGCGAAGAAACCGCAAACAAAGTCGACAGTGCCGTGCGGGTGCTGGTTGATCAAGCGCTTGAACGTGCGGTGGTGATATTGCAGAACAATCAAGCGCTGCTTGATCAAACCGCAGAAGAATTGCTAAAAACCGAGACACTGAACCAGCCCGAGATCGCAGCGTTAAAGCAGGCAATTATTTCTGGTGCGTCGCTTTAATCAACTACAGGGCACCTCTAAAAATTCAGAGTTCTAAACAAGACCAGGCGCGAATAAAAAATATTGACGCAGCATAGGATTGATAGGTAAAGAAACATTTTTTGTGCGCAACGAAGTATGGTGACGAAACGAGGTAAGCAGGCAAGCCGCAAAGCGGC
>JAUXRH010000316.1 GCA_030682075.1 Nitrosomonas sp. | reverse complement strand
GGCTTGCCTGCTTACCCCGTTTCGTCACCATACTTCGTTGCTCACAAAAAATATTTCCTTACCTATCCATCATATGCTGCGTCAATATTTTTTATTCGCGCCTGGTCTTGTTTAGAACTCTGAATTTTTAGAGGTGCCCTTTAATGTCGATAATAGGGGTCATTTTCAATCAGCAATTTCCCGAGAATGGAATGGCTCGGTAATTGATTTTTCATCCAAAGCTCCGTCAAAACAATGAGTTTCATTTTCTCCATGCTGGGTATTTGTTCATTCATTGCGAGTACCTGATCAATTAATAACTCGCGTTGCAATGGATTAAGCATGCCGGCATGTTCCAGAAACATAATGAAGCCTTGTCCCTCCGCATCAATTTTTTCCATTTCAAATGGCGCGTAACAACGAAAGGAATCATTTTGTGCCAGTGTCGCCGGATAATCGCCTATATCGCGTTGCTCCAGTTCAGATAACCAATCAAGTGCCTGAGTGATTTCATCATAGGCAAAACCCGCTAATGTCAACTTGCGGGCAAGTGTTGCTGAATCAGGATAACTCCCTGAGTCAAAATAGTTTTCAAATAAATAAACGAGAATATCGAACATGGTTGGTTTAAGTTATTTCAAATACATTGGCTGGATTAATAAGTTTGTTATGCATGGATTTCCTGAAAATCAATTTTGGATTCGTTGGTAGTATCCGCCTGGTAGACTCGCAACAACACCCACAAGTTCAAGGTTCAATAGCATGGCGGATACTGCTTCCGCCGTCAAGCCACTACGAGCACACAATGTGTCAATATCGGCGGGATCATGACCAAGATATTTGAGCAACAACGTATTTTCCGCCGTATTGTCAATATTATTTTTTTCAAAATCAGGGGCGCTACTCGATGTTGTTTGATAGTTGAGTTCATCCAGAATGTCTTGTGTGCTTTCTACCAATTTTGCACCTTGTTTGATGAGTGCGTGACAACCTTTTGCTAAGGGAGAGTGGATTGAGCCAGGAATCGCCAGGACTTCCCTCCCTTGCTCCAGTGCTTGACGTGCCGTGATTAAGGAACCACTCCGCAATGCGGCTTCTACTACCAGACAACCTTGGCTCATCCCACTGATAATACGGTTTCGACGGGGAAAGTTACCACCGATGGCCGGGGTGCCCAATGGAAATTCGGAAATAAGCGCGCCTTCTTTTGCCAGTCTGTGGGCAAGTTCATGGTTCCTTGCCGGATAGACGATATCGAGTCCGGTACCCACAACCGCCATGCTCGCTGCGGCGCCACGTAGTCCGCCATAGTGGGCCGCTGTGTCTACACCCAATGCCATGCCACTGATAATGCAAAACCCTGCATTACTTGCTGCTTCAGCAAAGCCTTCGGCATTGGAAAGACCTTGAGGGGTCGCATTACGACTGCCAACAATGGCTAACGCGGGCGCGCTGAGTAGTTTGCGCTGCCCTTTGAAATATAAGAGCGGCGGCGGATCTGGAATATTGAGTAACAGACTTGGATAGTCCGGGTCAGCCAGGGTGATAATCGAGTTAGTTGGGTCATCAAGCCATTTTAGTGCGGTGGTGAGCTTATTTTTATCTGCACCGCCCTTGATGTTGTGGGCGATATTTGTTTTTACGATGCGTTCAAGCGCACGGGTGCTAGCCGAAAAAATACCAGTCGGGCTACCAAAAGCGACTAATAATCGACGAACTGATTCATCACCAAGGCCTTTAATCAGGCTGAGGTTGAGCCAGGATTCGACATCTGGCGAGGGTTTCATTGATGCTATGTCACTATCTGTAGGGTTGTTAGGGTATTCTTACGGCATCAAGTATCTGAATTGATTGAGTGCTTTGCATTACCAGGGCATAAGATAACGTATCGAAGATGCGGAAAATAAAGACCAGGCCCGTACGTTCGTCAGGTAATGTGATATTTTGCCCTTCGAGCGTTCTGGCTTGACTTCTGCGATAAACAGCAAGGACATGCCCCATTTCCAATCCATCATTTGCACCTTTGTTAAGCGTGACAATCGCACCTTTGCCAATTTCAGTAACACCACCATAAACAGAAACAATGCGCCCTTTAATGGGTAATTCCGGCGCATGTGGCGCATAGTTGTTAAACAGGATACCAGGCGACGCGACGAGTCGGTCGCCTTTCCGTATTTCTAAAATAGCCCGCGTAATAGTGGCGGTGCTGATGTTGTCAAATACTTTAACTTTAACATCTCCAAGATAAGTCGCTTCATAACCGAGGATCTGACCATCCGCGTCAGGATCTTTCAAAGCTTTTCCTGGGCGAAAAATCTGCCATATAGAAGATCCCTGGCTCTCTGGCAGATTTTTGATATAAATCGTGTCACCGGTACTAAGCGCAACACGATTGTCGCTGGAACCAAGCACATAGGGCGCATTTTCCAAGCCATTTTTGTCAACGACGATAGGTTGGCTCAAGAAGGGTTCAATTGCGGCGGCTGGAATGCTGGGAATAGCAGAAATGCCGGTTTTCTCTGATCGTATTTTGGGTGATAGTTTAACCGTTGCTATTTCTTTGGAAATCCGTAAACGATGACCATCCTGGGTTTTCTCAAGTATCACGATTTCGCCTGGATAGATTTTATGTGGATTCTTTATTTGCTCACGATTCAGCCCCCAGATTTGTGTCCAGCGCCAGGGATCTTTCAGAAATTTCGCAGCAATGCCCCATAGTGTATCGCCAGGAACGACCACATGATGGTTGGGTGCGTCACTTCGCAATTCAATATTACCTGCTTTTACAGACAAAACAGAAAGCAGGCTTACGAATACAATCGCAGTTATAATAGACTTACGCATGAAAACCCCGGTTGCGGAATTGAACTTTGTGAGTTGGGTACAATATTGGAGATTAATAATACAATTTTATTCTTTAGGGCGCCTCTAAAAATCCATATTTCGTCACAATACTTCGTTGCTCACAAAAAATATTTCCTTACATATCAATCGTATGCTGCGTCAATATTTTTTATTCGCGCCTGGTCTTGTTTAGAACTCTGAATTTTTAGAGGTGCCCTTTATCAGGTTTTATAAATTATACAAGTTTCTTATGGCTATTCTGAAGATACTACAATACCCCGCCGAACAGCTGCATACTATAGCAGAGACGGTGCCCGAGGTTACTGGCCTGACACGGACATTAATACGAGATATGGCAGAAACCATGTATAACGCGCCAGGGATAGGCCTGGCAGCAACTCAGGTTGATGTGCATCAACGTATCATTGTCATTGATGTCTCTAAAACGAATGATAATTTGTTGGTACTGATTAATCCTGAGATTATTGCGAGTAGCGGCGAATCCGATTATGAAGAAGGCTGTCTATCGGTGCCTGGCATTTATGGGAAAGTGGGGCGTGCAGAATCGATTACAGTTAAAGCACTGGACGCGAATGGCAAGCCATTTGCGCTTGATGCCAGTGGGGTGCTTGCCGTATGCGTACAGCATGAAATGGATCATCTGGTAGGAAAAGTGTTTGTCGAATACTGGTCGCCATTGAAGCAGTCGCGTGTCCAGGCAAAATTAAAAAAACGTCAACGTAGCGCAATGTAGTGTGAAGGGCGCCGCTAAAAATCCATATTTGCGAGCAGCCGCTTTGCGGCTTGCCTGCTTACCCCGTTTCGTCACCATACTTCGTTGCTCACAAAAAATATTTCCTTACCTATCCATCATATGCTGCGTCAATATTTTTTATTCGC
>JAUXRH010000286.1 GCA_030682075.1 Nitrosomonas sp. | reverse complement strand
CGCAAAAGACACTTCAGTTTCGACAGGGTTATTGCGCCAGAAATTGCCTGAAAAGGGTAAAAACGAGCGAATAACAACCCAATATCGCCTTGAATTGAGGAAAAGTCTAATTATTGGACAGAAAAACGTCGAAAATCGAGTGAAATCGCTCTCCGGGTTGGATTGATTCGTTTTTTTTAGGTATTTTTAGAGGTGCCCTACACTCCTTCTTTCAGTTATTTTAAGGAATGCGTCCGGTTTAGTGTAACCACATCAGTTGAATGTGGCTAAATAACAGGGTAAGTTTTAACACTCCTGCATTGTTCTAATCTCTTTCAGCTACGCCTGAACTTTACACAGTATCTGTTTCAAAAATGGTAATTGGCGATTGACTACGTTGTAATAACCAGACAAAGGGGATGTGTGGATCGGGATGTTGGCACAAGTGATTCAGTAATTGACGTTTTGCTTTGCCGACCACGACCAGTGCGATGTTTTGGCTATTTGCCAGTGCAGCCAAAGAAAGGCTGATGCGCGGAGAGGGTGCGATAGGCTGTTCAACAGCAATACAATAATGTGCCGTTTTCAGTTCAGGATTCATGCCTGGAAACAGCGAGGCAATATGGCCATCTTCCCCCAGACCTAATACGGTTAAGCTAAAGGGAAGTGGCAGGTTTTCCAGGCGTTGATGAATTTCATCAATGGCGGCAAAAGGGGTGTGGTGCTCGGTTTTTAAACCAACGAAAGGGATGTTCTCGGGGAGATGCGCTAACAGGTGCTTTTTTACCAAGTATTCATTAGAAGCTTCGGTAATGACATCGACCCAGCGTTCATCACTCAAAGTGACGGTTATCTTGTGCCAGGGTAGGGAACAACGCGCGAGCGCGGGCAGATAATGACGGGGGGTATTCCCACCAGGTACAACCAGAATGGCTCCTGGTTTTCTGTCTAAAGCATCCCGTAGCGTCGCCGCCGCATAATCAGCGAAGCCCTGGGCAAGGTGAATAATGTCTGGGTAGCTATTTCTTTGCATTAGGGCACCTCTAAAAATCCATATTTGCGAGCAGCCGCTTTGCGGCTTGCCTGCTTACCCCGTTTCGTCACCATACTTCGTTACGCACAAAAGAAGTTTCCTTACCTATCCATCCTATGCTGCGTCAATATTTTTTATTCGCGCTTGGTCTTGTTTAGAACTCTGAATTTTTAGCGTAGTAATCGGCCGGAGGCGGCAAGGCGTCAGGAAGAAACATGATGAAGTTAGTAAAATAGATTTTATTCTTTTTTATATTTCTTATAATCAGTAACTTATAATTGTTTCTTGAAAGAGGCGCCCATTAGGGGAATCTCGATTCTTCAAATGACTAATGCGCGTAAATCAGGAACAACTTGAACATGCGCCGGAAAAGGATTTGGGTCGCCTGGATAGACGCGCCCCAGAAATGCCACTCCATTTGCATGGGCGCTTTCATAGTCAACCAATGCATCACCAATCATCAAAACTGAATCAGCGAGTAGCTGGTGCTTGAATAAAATTTCCGCGATCAGTGTTTGTTTCAGTGTCGGCGCACCGCGTACTTCTGCAAAGTAGGGCGTTAAACCGCGTCGCTCAACAATGACCTTGAGTTCTGTTTCCGGGGTTCCAGAGGCGACAAATAAAGGAATTCTTGCGGCTTGCTGGCGAATGAGTTCATTTGCACCGGGCACTGCGTTGCTGGCAATGACTGCTTCGACTACGAGTTCAGAAAAGCGTTGATCGAGTTCTTTTTCTTCGTCGACTGTCAGAGCTGGTTTAGCCAGTAAATGTTGTTGAAAATACTGAAATTTACGGTAACGTGACATACCGCCATGCTGATTGTGGTATTGCACGACAGCAGCAACGACATCTTCTCCGTAAGCGTGGTATAGATTGGCAAAGGCTTGTGTCTTGATTTTCCCGGATTCGGCGACGACACCATCAAAATCAAAAATGATGGCCTGCCAGTCGGTTATTTTCATTACGGCTATGCCCTGTTATCAGATGTTGACGGGGTTGCATCATCATTTTCGTCCGCATGATGCAAACCCCGATGAATTTCTCTGAGGCAATCCAATAAACCCTGACCCAGATCAACGTGTTCATTAAGCACCAGTTTACGACCGACCCGCGGCTGGAAAGCATAGGGAGTTATCTCGTAATGATGGACGGCATTGGCTTCATCAAAATGTAATTCGACCGGCCATGGCATGATTTCTGAGATCATGGTCATCACATCCTTGATACGTAATTTTTCTTGACCAGTCAGAATCATATGACGATTGGCAAATTCAGGGGCGAGTATTTGGACACTCATACGTGCAGCATCTTCCGCATGGATATATTCACGCATGGCTTCACCGCTTCCTTTGTAAGTAATCGAATGTTGTTCGACTGCTTCATGCAACATTCGATAAATTCCATTACGGTCGTCAGAACGACGGCCATAAAGAGAGCCATAACGTAGAATATTGAATTCCAATCCATAGCGATCATGATAGGTTTCAGTGAAACGCTCGGCTGCCTGTTTACTGGCACGATAGAAGGAGCCAGATTCTGAATAAACGTAAATACTGCTGGCAAAGACATAGCGACGAACACCCGCAAGTCGGGCGGCTTCAAGTACATGCATATTACCTAATACATTGATTGTTGCGGTCGCGATGGGTTTGTTGTGGGCCTCATCAATATCCGCGATAGCCGCAAAATTGTAGATAACCGCAGCACCTTTCGCGGCTTCTATCACCTGGTCGAGATTCATAATATCCCCGATCAGCATTTCCTGATCCTGTCGCAGATAGGATGATGGGCTGCGATCGAATAAACGTACCTGATAGCCAGCGTCTGACAACGCATCCGCAACATGACTGCCGAGAAAACCACTGGCGCCAAAAACGACGACAATTTCTCTGGACATCGATTTATCTGCCATTTAATAATCCTGTTTTGATCAATCCTTGTAATAGGTTTTCTGCCGCTTCAACTTCCATACGTTGGCGTGATTCTCTGGCAAGCGAACCAATATGTGAAGTTAGAATGATATTGTCACACGTGAGTAACGGTCCCTGATAGGGTTCCTGCTCGAAGACATCCAGCGCTGCCGCACCCAGCTGCCCAGTGTTCAAGGCATCACCAAGCGCTGTTTCATCAACCAGGCCGCCACGCGCCGCATTAATCACGACCGCACCCGATTTCATCCGTGCAAATGCGTTGGTGTCCAGTAAGTGATGCGTGTCAGCAGCATAGGGCAGATGCAGGCTAATAATGTCTGCTTCCGTTAATATCCGCGTTAGCGGCATTAATGGGACATCGGCAGGTGGTTGATTTATATAGGGGTCATAGGCAATCACTTTGGCGCCGAAGGCTTGGCATAGACGAGCAACACGCTTGCCAATGTGACCAAGACCCACAATGCCAACTAATTGCGCTGCCAGCAGATTCCCCTGTATCCGCGGCCATTCTCCTTTGCGTAATGATCGATCAATTTGACATATTCTTCGAAGTGCTGCCAATATTAAGCCCAACGTGAGTTCAGCAACCGCTTGAGCAGGCGCTTCCGGGGTATTGAATACGGCAATATCATGGCGTTTTGCGGCTTCCAGATCAACACTATCCATACCGGCGCCACAGCGTGAAATTACTTTTAAATTTTTAGCAGATGAGAAGACTCGCTCAGTGAGTGGTTCTATCCCTGCTATCAGCCCCGTAGCGTCTTCTGCTAACAATTCAATGATTTCATCTTCTGTTAATTTGCGCCGGTGAGGATTAGTGACGACCTGTATCCCTTTTTGTATTAAATGCTGGATGGGGGGGTTGTTGTCAGTATCAAATGATGACGTGGATATGACAAACTTGCTCATAGGGATGCCCGGATACTTTTCATATGATTGCGGCAAATGGAGTCGAGAATACGGATATCCAATGTATAACCCAGGAAGTTGAAGCCGGCTTTAATGCGTAATTGTAATGCGTCCGGATCAGGCTCGATGACATGGATGCCGCCGGGTATGCTGGCACGTTGTCCTGCTTGCAGAACTTGTTCTATCGCGGCTTGTACCTCAGGGTGGTTGAGATCTCCTGGTCGTCCCATAGAGCCGGATAAATCGTAAGGGCCGATAATATAAGCATCAACGCCAGGAACAGAAAGGATGGCATCAATAGCGTTAACCGCATCCACATGTTCTATCATGACGACTACAACTGCATTCTGTTCCAGCCAGCGTTGATATTCAGGGAAAGTTGCGCCATAACCCTGAGCACGGGCAAGGCCGACACCCCGTTGACCACGCGGCGGGTAATATACGGATTGTACTGCCGCGCGGGCATCCTCGGCAGATTTGACCATAGGCACCATGACGCCTGTTGCGCCCGCATCCATGACACGTTTAATCTGATCCGGGTGGTTCGAGGTCAAGCGGACAATGGCCGGGCATTGTTGTTTGTCGAGTACTTGTATGATTGATTGAACTTGACTCAATTCCAGGACACTGTGTTCCATGTCCAGTACCAACCAGTCAAATCCAGCGGCCGCCATAATCTCAGCAATGGCGGGATGACCAAGGGTAATCCAAGAGCCAATCGTCAATTCAGACTGGGCCAATTTTGTTTTCAATTGCATACATTCTCCTGAAAGCTGTTTTCAATAACGGGCAAGTAACGGGTCATTTTCCATTAATTTGGCAACGCGTGCCAAATCTGCTTCGGTATCGACTGCCTGGGTATTAAACTCAGTATTCACCATTTTTACACGATAACCATGTTCCAACAGGCGCATCATATCAACCGATTCCAGTTCTTCCAGCGGCGTCGGCGGTAAGTTGGTGTATTGAAACAGTGCCGCACGTCTAAATGGAATAATACAAACTTGCTTATAAGCTGAGGTCTGTGCAAAACCGGTTTTAGCCATGGTGGGAATGGGTTGCCGCGACATATAGATGGCGTCTCCCTGTCGGTTCATGACTACCTTGATGGTGTTTACATCGCGGTAATCCTTTTCATTATCAATTTTTCGTACCAGATTTACACATTCGAGTTGTGGGTCGTTATGGAATGGCGCCACTGCAGTATCAATCATGTCCGGGTGTGTCATGGGTTCATCACCTTGTACCATAACAATAAGTTCGGCATCAATATGGGTAACAGCTTCGGCAACGCGGTCACTGGCGCGTTCATGAGTATCGGCGGTCATGATCACATTTGCACCAAAGGCTTCTGCGATTCGCCGAATTTCCTCGTCACAGGTTGCGATATAGGTAGCATCAAGCGTTTTGCTTAACGCAACACGTTTATATACATGTTCAAGCATTGGGCGCCCCAGTAACTGTGCAATCGGTTTGCCAGGGAAGCGCGATGATCCCATACGTGCGGGTATTACAGCGATTGTTTTCATTTGTTATTTATAAGAAGGTTATGAGTGTCAGATATTTTTTCTACTTCATCGTTTCTTTCATTAGAGTTATTAAATGAGGAAAGCTAGAGCTGTTTCTTTCTGTATTTTCTTGATCTATGTCTTGGCATCGCATCGCTGCTGGTCATCAGATCGTTGCAAGTGTAAAATTGCTGCGCCTGTCTGGTACGTCCGAGCATGATGGTAACAACTAATGAAATGATAGAAACATTATTTGTTTTAATCTTAAATCTTTAATATGTCTATAACTGCAATAATAGCACGGCAATGAAAGCCCTTTTCTTCCTACGTCATTATAATGATATTGATCATGTGACCCCTGTCATTTCCAAATGGATTGACTCAGGTCATCAATGTGATGTTGTCCTGATTGGCTCGGTAAAATTTAGAAATGACTTTCGTATTGAATATTTACGTCAACTTAAGGGTGTACGGGTAGCTCATGTTCGTGAGCTGTTTTCGCCACTGGAATATTTCAAATGGCGACTACAAATGCTGTTGCTGACCCGCAATTTACGACGTCTATTTATCGGCCCATTAGTCAGTTCATTAGCTAAAATTTATCACGAGAAAAGACGCGAACCATTATGGCGCCTGACGGCTAATAAATTGTTGGCAAGAAGCTTTGACGGTATTGATGGCGGTGTAATTGCATTTGACTGGATTGAGAGGAACTCGGTAATTTGTGTCGAGTGGGTTGAGATTGTCGTTGCCATGGCGCGCGTTAAGGGACTTGGTGCCGTGTCACTTCCACATGGCGACAGCCCACATGCTAACCAACTGATACGGCGTGGGGAGCGGCGTCTTGAGCCGGATACTTTGTTTTCGACGGCAAGTATTTTCGATAAGCTCGTAGTGCCAAATGAATTATGTGCCAAGCGTTTTCGCCCGTTTCTGAATGATCAAGCGATTGCAGTGCTGGGTTCACCACGTTTTTGCGAAGAGTGGTTGCCCAAACTGGCGGAATTGCTACCGCCTTCACCGTTAGTGCGCTCGGATAGCCGACTAAAAATCGTCATGTTTTTGCGAAAAGCGAATTTTACGACATTCTGGGAGGAGGTCGGTGAGGTCATTCATATGATTGCTGCTTTTCCAGGCGTGGAGTTGGTCATAAAGCCACATACCCGTAGTGGATGGAAACAATCGCTGACTAAGGATAGCGCGGTACGACGATTATCTAATGTCAGTATCGCGGGCGATAATGCGCACTCTGCCCATTTAATGGCGTGGGCTGACGTTATTATTGATCTTGCCACCTCGGTTGTGTTCGAAGCAGTCAGGGTAAAAAAACCGGTGTTGGCAGCTGATTACCTACATGCAGGACGCTCTATTATTGCAGAATACATGCCCGAAGCAGAATTGAAATGTAGAGATGACGTCTATGAGAAAATTGACGGATTTTTATCCAATGGTTGTGACTCTTTCTATATCGAGGAAAACCGCCAACGTTTTCTTGATGAAATGCTGGATGTAGGTGGTGTAGATGTATTGCCGCGTTATGTTGCCTTGCTTGAGACGCAGGCACAGAAGAAATAAATATTCTTCATGCACTTTAATTATCCAATGGCTATCGGGGACGTTGTCAGGTCGTTATGAAAGAATTCACAATACCTTCCATCGATGTGGTAATTCCGGTTTACAATGCACCTGAACTAACAAGGCTTTGTATTGATTCCGTTATTACTTATCTTGGTCAATCGATACAGTGTGTTTATATCCAAGATGATGCATCTGATATCAAAACACGTGAAATGCTTGATAGTCTGTCTTATGAGCAGCTTCGAGTTCATCATGCGCCCATAAACCAAGGCTTTGGTTTGTCGGTAAATGAAGCAATTGCGCGTTCTGAAGCCAGTTACATCTTAGTACTTAACTCGGATACGGAAGCATTCGAAGATTTTCTGCCACTGTTATGTAAAATGTTGGCGATGGATCCACAACTGGCGGTTGTCAGTCCAGCGCATCAACATTTCGCCAGATACGATCTGGGTCGGTATATCCGGACTCCTGGTGGCTATATTCCCGCATATCGTTTTCAGGGTCACGCTTTTCTGATTCGGCGTTGTATCTTTCAGGAAATTGGCGGGTTTGATCCAGAATTTGGTCGCGGTTATTTTGAAGATATAGATTTAAGCCGCCGTCTTGATCTACGTGATTGGCGTATTGGCGTACATCCCGATGTGTACATTCGTCATAAGGGAGGTGGTTCATTTGGTCGTGGACGAGCTTACCGCGCTTTGATGCAGCGAAATCGCGCACTTTATCTTTCACGTTATCCGGGTGCTTGTCACAATATTTTACTGATTACAGATTGTAATAGACTCGTTGATGTCTCAGCCGAACTTCAGGCTGCCATTACTCATGTTTTTCGCCAAGGCGGCAATGTTCACTGGTTAACACCCATTCCTGCGCCACAGCTGCTCTGTTTACATATGCGTAATAGTCCGGCAAACCTGATTACAGTCATCAGACTTATGTTGCGTGGCATGTTTCGTAAAGATAAACGTGTGTCCGCAGTATGGATTTTACCCGGTGTTCCACGCTTGTTGCGTGTATTACTTGCCCTCTTTATCCGTATGCGAAAGCTTGAAGTATTAACTTGGGAAACGCCGGTATGTGGATCCATGTCATCAGACTGGCTGTCAGATAATTCAAGCGATTTATCGTCGGCAATTCCTCAAAAAAATAAAATTTCCAAGTAAAATCAAAGCTAGCATTAATGGCGCCTCTAAAAATTCAGAGTTCTAAACAAGACCAGGCGCGAATAAAAAATGTTGACGCAGCATATGATGGATAGGTAAGGAAACTTTTTTTGCAGGCAACGAAGTATGGTGACGAAACGGGGTAAGCAGGCAAGCCGCAAAGCGGCTGCTCGCAAATATGGATTTTTAGCGTAGTAATCGGCCTTCGACCGCAAGGCGTCAGGAAGAAACATGATGAAGTTAGTAAAATGAATCTTTTTTCTTTTTTATATTTCTTATAATCAGCAACTTATAATTGTTTCTTGAAAGAGGCGCCCTACAGATAACACATAAATAAAAGTAAATATGAGCCTAAAAAAGGCGTTACAGACACGCAGCGAATCTAAATGTGAATTATGTGCGGCGACGGAAAGTCTGGCTGTGTATGCAGTTCCGCCGAGTTCAAATGGTAGCGCGGATGAGCACTTATTGATCTGCGCGACATGTTGCGAACAGATTGAAAATCAGGAAAAGATAGCGGCTAATCACTGGCGCTGTCTTAACGACAGTATGTGGAGTCCTGTGCCTGCCGTTCAGGTCATGGCATGGCGTATGCTTAAGCGCTTGAGCAATGAAGGCTGGTCCCGGGATTTACTGGACATGCTCTATTTGGATGAGAAAACCCAAGCTTGGGCCGAAGCGACAAGCGAAGAAAAAAGTAGGGCCGGTGACGTCAAACATATTGACAGTAATGGTTCCGTGTATTAGGCGACAATTAACCTGTCCGGTATGACGACAATTAACTTGGCCGGTTGAGTGAAATTAGAAGCATGTAAAGTTACCTCTTAAAAAGGAGGTGAATTTGTCAGGCAAACACATCACTCAACAACAAAGGAATTT
>JAUXRH010000270.1 GCA_030682075.1 Nitrosomonas sp. | reverse complement strand
CCCGGCAATAAGCCGCTTGAGGCATTCCGCTGTTTTGCCATGCTTCGATATGAATTCGTCGTGCTTCTGATGATGGCATCGTTCCTCCTTGTAAAAGGTTTGAGGATAGCGATGATGTATCAGGGTGTTAATGTGGAAGGGTTGGAGGCTTACCCTCTATCTGGGTTTGCCGTTGCTGTGGAGCGGGATGATGGCGTGGGCGGGGGTCAATATCGGACGATCTATTACTGCGGCAACTTCACCGTTGGCGCGACCGGGCTGATGATGCAGGAAGGCAGGGAGGGAGTATTGGTAAGGCAGCAATCTCGAAGGGGATAAAGAGATAAGGCGTGACTACATATCGTCTTCATACCAGCCGTCTGGATCCGTGCCCGAGTCGGCCTGATTAGTCCGGAAATTGTGTTCACCGAATAGATCCGAATCAGTTTTTTCTTAACTTCATTAATCAAGTTGTCACAGCACCCAGACACCTCGAATTTCAGTGAATCAAGACTGCGGCTTTTCACTTTGATCGTTGGCTTCTGGCCGTGTTCAGGGCAACGTGCCGATCCAACAGCTTTGGCCATCGAGTCCTGTACTGATTGAAGCATGGCGGACTCAAGTGCATCCCCCACGTTTCGTGGAGACACCTTCCTGCCATTTATTTCAAAAGAAATGTCGATCATTTCGGTGCCCTCAATTGCATGTGTATTCTTTCCAAGGGATACGGCTCGGATGGACGTTCCTCAGGAAATTCACAATATCCTTTCGTCCCCAGTAGGTAGGAGTGCCGCGAGCGTCTTGCCCCATCAGCACAATAGGTATGCCAGGGAATAGGGGCTGGAAGGATTGCGCTGTCTGCTGGCATTGCATCTGTGAGTTCAAGATATGTTTTTTTACAACTGTGGTCGCAAAAGTCACACCTTGTTCTTTGATGACTGCACCTTGAATCTTGGTCATCGGTAAATCCCCGTATCAACAATTAGGTGAGCCCCCGTACAGCAAGGGGGCAGTTCACTACTTCTCTTTTGTTACCCCTTTGAAAGGGGTTTTGCTGGATGTTTTTACATCCATAAATTGCCCGGTCTCGGCGTCGCGTTTAACCCAGTTGCCAGCAGGGGTTTTGGTCTGTGAGCGCTGTCTGACGGCGCCATTGCGGTGTCCGTCGCCTTTGGGTGGATTAGTGGCCATGTTGTTCTCCTGTACAAGTTGAAAGAGCCAGGTAGAGACCCTCTCTACCCTACGGATATTCTATAATCATCAATATGATGATGTCAACAGACCAAAAAGTGCGCAACAAGAAAAAAGATTACCATAAAGCGCCATTTTAGGTCAGAATATCTGACTACTTGGGCCAGGGGAGAAAATTTACGGTGCATCTGTCAGAAATAAGCCAGGCACAAACAGAGCGATTATCCCATATTGATTTCAGGGCCTATTTCCTGGGGGAGATTGGTCGAAGTGATCTTGTGTCCCGGTTTGGTATTGGGGAGGCGGCGGCGACGCGCGATATCACCCTCTATCGAGAGCTGGCGCCCAAAAATCTCGAATACGACACGCAAGCCAGGACGTATGTGAAGTCTGAGGCATTCAAGCCCCTGTTTGATTATTCACCTGCCCAGGTACTGGCCGCGCTTTCTCAAGGCTTTGGTGAGGATTTTGTTGGTAGCCACAAGCCGATGATTCCCTGTGAAACGCCGGCCGAGCTGAATAGCCCCCTGTTACCTGTCCTTGCTGTTCTCACGCGTGCTATCCACCACAAGAAGGTGGTTCGTATTCAATATCGTTCCATTCAATCCGGCCTCAGCAGTCGCGAAATAGCCCCCTTTGCATTGGTCGACAATGGCCTGCGCTGGCACGTGCGGGCCTTCGACCGGAAGCGCCAGATATTTACCGACTTCGTTATTACCCGCATCGCCGCTCCAAAGATCATTGAGGGTAAGCCAGAGGAGCGGGAAACACGTGAAGCGGACATCCAATGGAATCGCGTCGTTGAGATGGAGCTAGTGGCACATCCAAAGTTGCCACACCCGGAAACTATCGAAATGGACTATGCCATGCAGGATGGTGTACTGAAGGTCAACGTGCGTGCTGCCGTGGCGGGCTATGTGCTTAGACGATGGAATGTGGACTGCACGGAGGATCACAGTCTGGAAGGTGCTGAGTATCACCTGTGGCTTCGGAACAGGCAGGCGCTATACGGTGTTCATAATCTGGTGTTGGCGCCGGGCTATACAACGGAAATAGCCTCTGACGATAAGAAAGAACAAGTATCGGGGAAACGCTAAGGGATAATGATTACCGACTACCATGCTAAATACTTTGCTCACGAGCTGACCAAACGTTGTTCATCGGACAGCATTGAAAAGCTCGCAGGTGCGGTAGCCAGCGCCCAGGTTGACCTGAATCCCCACCAGGTTGATGCGGCGCTGTTCGCCTTCCAGTCGCCGCTCTCCAAAGGTGCGTTGCTGGCAGATGAAGTAGGGCTAGGCAAAACCATTGAAGCCGGCCTTGTACTGTCACAGAAGTGGGCGGAACACAAACGGCGCATCCTGGTAATTACGCCCTCAAATCTGCGCAAACAGTGGCATCAGGAGTTGACCGAGAAGTTCTTCCTGCCTTGCAGGCTGCTGGAATCAAAATCATACAACGCAGCGATTAAACAGGACCAGTTTAGACCGTTCGAGGGACCGGAAATCGTCATTTGCTCCTACCATTTTGCCAAAAACAAGGCGGATGACGTGCAAGTGGTGCCATGGGATCTCGTGGTTATCGACGAAGCACATCGACTGCGTAACGTCTATAAGCCGAATAACGTCATTGCCAATACACTTAAGACTGTGCTTGCTGGCAAGGATAAGCTGTTGCTTACAGCCACACCATTGCAGAACTCCCTGCTGGAGCTGTTCGGTCTGGTGAGCTTTATCGATGAACATACTTTCGGTGACCTTAAGAGCTTCCGTGAGCAGTTCGCAAACCTGAATCAAGAACAGGTGTTTCATACCCTCCAGGCACGACTCAAGCCTGTCTGCCATCGTACCCTGCGTCGGCAGGTCACCGCGTACATTCCTTACACCAAACGTTTGCCTTTGGTGGAAGAGTTCACACCGGAGGAAAGTGAAGACCGGCTCTATCGCCTCGTTTCCGAGTACCTGCAGCGGGATAATCTGCAAGCACTGCCATCCGGGCAGAGATCCTTGATGACACTCGTGCTGCGCAAGTTGCTGGCTTCGTCAACCTTCGCCATTGCCGGCGCGCTGAATACCATTTCAAAACGCCTCAAATCCAAGCTGGCCAGGCAACAGCTAGCAGACGCTATACCCGCTGATACGCTGATGGATATTCTGGATCAGGACTATGAAGCGCTGGACGAAACCGCCGAGGAATGGACAGACGACGAACCCGCCGAATTACTCAGCGAGGAAGATCGAAACGCTCTTGAGCAGGAAATCGCCGATCTTGATGCATTTGCCGCGCTCGCCACCTCCATCGATCACAATGCAAAAGGCCTGGCGCTGCTCAAGGCGCTGGATATCGCCTTCGCCAAAGCCCAGGAGATCGGTGCTGCGCAAAAGGGCATCATCTTCACAGAATCACGCCGCACTCAGGATTACCTGTTACGTTTGCTGTCGGACAGTCCTTTTGCTGAGGGAATTGTCCTGTTCAACGGCTCAAATACGGACGAACGATCCAGACAAATTTATAGCCAATGGCTTGAACAACATCAAGGAACTGACAGGGTAACAGGTTCCCGTACCGGCGATATGCGATCGGCACTGGTCGATTATTTTCGCGAGCAGGGCCGTATCATGATTGCCACCGAAGCCGGTGCTGAGGGTATTAACCTTCAATTCTGTTCACTTGTGGTTAATTACGATCTGCCATGGAACCCGCAACGTATTGAGCAGCGTATTGGCCGTTGCCACCGTTATGGTCAGAAGCACGATGTTGTGGTGGTCAATTTTCTCAACCGTAAGAACGCCGCTGACCAGCGTGTGTTTGAACTGCTATCAGAAAAATTCCAGCTATTCGAAGGTGTCTTCGGCGCCAGCGACGAAGTGCTCGGCGCCCTTGAATCCGGTGTGGATTTCGAAAAGAGAATCGCCGCCATCTACCAGCGCTCCCGTAAGCCGGAAGATATCCAGATCGCCTTTGACCAGTTACAGCTCGAACTGAACCTGGAAATCAACGAGGCGATGACCCAGACACGCCGCAAATTGCTGGATAACTTCGATGACGGAGTGCGCGAAAAGCTCAAGATACGCGACGAAGCTTCCAAAGCTTACCTCAACCGCTATGAGCGCTTACTGATACAACTCACCCGACACGAGCTGGATAGCCATGCTGAATTTTTGAGTGATGCCTCATTCCGCCTGAAAACACAGCCCTTTCCTGGGCATACGGCAGACATTCCGCTGGGTTTATACGAGCTTCCCCGCCGAACCGGAGAAGCACACCTTTATCGTCTCAACCATCCACTCGCCGAGACACTGATGGCTCAGGCGAAAGCGCGCGATTTATCGCCTGCGGAAATCCATTTCGACTATGAGCGCCATGAAGGCAAGGTTACCTTACTGGAACCGTTCATTGGAAAATCAGGTTGGCTTGTTACCACCCTGTTTACAGTTGAGTCTCTTGATCAAGCGGAAGATCACCTCATCCTCGCCGCGATGACGGATGAAGGACATATTCTGGATGAAGAAATCGCGACGCGGCTATTGACACTACCTGGAACCGTTATCGGGCAAGCGCCACCGAATACGAATGCCTCACAACTGGACGTCATTGTTCAAAATCGACAAGCCTCCATTCAGCGCGACATCTCGGAGCGCAACGCCCATTTTTTCGAGGCCGAGGCTGATAAGCTCGATGGCTGGGCAGATGACTTGAAAGTGGGTCTGGAACGGGAGATCAAGGAACTAGATCGCCAGATCAAGGAAGTCCGCCGAGCTGCAATCACTGCACTCACGCTGGAGGAAAAGCTCGTGGGCCAGAAACAGATCAAGGCCATTGAAGTGCAGCGTAATCAGAAACGTCGGACACTATTTGATGCCCAGGATCAGGTGGACAGCCAGCGTGATGAGTTGATTGCGCAGATTGAACACAAACTGGTGCAGGGCACACGGCTGGAATCATTATTTTCACTACACTGGCGCGTAGTTTAAATGACGACATGTCGCGCCCCGTACGGACGCGTGGATTGAAACGAGGGAATTGGAATTGACAATGGACAAACGAGGGTAACGAGGGAGGCGATGATGGATAAACAATTACCAATGCATGGCTCTCAATCTTTTGAGGCATTGAAGCAAAGCAACGCTCACGGGGCTGAATACTGGAGCGCCCGTGATTTGCAGCCACAGCTTGGTTACAGCCAGTGGCGGCGTTTTGAGCAGGCCATCGAGCGAGCGATAACCTCTTGTAAAGAATCAGGAAATCCGCCAGGGCATCATTTTGCCAGCGCCGGCAAAATGATCGAAGTGGGTAAGGGTGGCCAGCGGCAAGTTGAGGACTACCACCTCTCCCGATTCGCCTGCTATCTCATCGCCCAGAACGGCGACCCACGAAAACCCGCCATTGCCCAGGCCCAGAAATACTTCGCCGTGCAGACCCGTCGTCAGGAACTGAGCGACCAGGCCGCTGCTGACATGGAACGGCTGGATCTGCGCAAGCAAACCAGTGAAGAATTCAAGGCGCTCTCTGGCGCAGCGCAGGACGCAGGTGTGCAAGGCAAAATGTTCGGCGTGTTCCACGATGCGGGCTACAAAGGGCTGTATGGCGGCCTCGGGCGTGACGCCATCAAGCAACGCAAGGCCATCCCGGAAAAAGACAACCTGCTCGACCGGATGAACGCCACCGAACTGGCCGCCAACCAGTTTCGCATGACACAAACGCGCGACAAACTGGCACGCGACAGCGTGCATAACCAGGCCCAGGCCATCCACACCCACGAGCAAGTTGGCAAGGAAGTGCGCGATGCCATCAAGCGTATTGGCGGCATTCTGCCTGAGCAGATTCCACCGGCAGAGCACATCAAGGAAGTTGAAAAGCGGCTGAAATCGAGCACGCCCAGGCTGGAACTGGACGACAAAGATGCAACCGGCCTGATTGGTGGCAACAACACAAAGGATGACAGCCTATGACAGAACCAACGATAATCTGCCCCAACTGCAAAACGCAGATCAAGCTCACCGAGTCGCTGGCTGCGCCGCTGATTGAGACCACACGTAAACAGTTCGAGCAGCAACTGGCACAGAAAGACAAGGACGTTGCGCAACGCGAACAAGCTATGCGTGAGAAGGAGAAGCAGCTTACGGAGGTTAAAAACACGCTTGATGCGCAGGTGGCCAGTCAGGTTGAAGAACAGCTAAAAAAGGATCGCGCCCGGATTACAGATGAGGAAGCTAAAAAGGCCAGGCTCGCCACAGCGACGGACCTTGAGCAGAAAGTGCGCGAAGTCGCCGATTTGCAGGAAGTACTGAAAAGCCGTGAAGAAAAACTTGCAGAAGCACAAAAGGCGCAGGCGGACCTGATAAAAAAACAACGTGAACTGGATGATGCCAAACGCGAACTGGAATTAACGGTTGAAAAGCGTGTTCAGGATGGTTTGTCGGATGTGAGAACACAGGCCAGAAAAGAAGCTGAAGAAAGCCTCAATTTAAAAGTAATGGAAAAAGAACAAACCATTACCGCCATGCAAAAACAAATTGAAGATCTCAAGCGCAGGGCCGAGCAAGGATCACAGCAATTGCAGGGTGAAGTGCAGGAGCTGGAGCTTGAAAGTCTGCTGCGGGTGAAGTTTCCCTTTGACGCCATTGAGCCGGTGCCCAAAGGCGAATTTGGCGGCGATGTGCTGCAAAGAGTCGTAAGTCAGAGCGGCCAGCCTGGCGGAACGATACTCTGGGAATCCAAACGCACCAAAAACTGGAGCGATGGTTGGCTGGTAAAACTGCGTGAAGACCAGCGCACAGCAAAAGCAGAGATTGCCGTCATTGTGAGTCAGGTCCTACCGAAAGACGTTGAGACCTTTGAGATGGTTGATGGTGTGTGGGTTACGCATCCGCGTGCAGCATTGCCTGTGGCCCTGGTCCTGCGTCAGACACTATTGGATGTCGCCATGGCACGGCAGGCATCCGAAGGCCAGCAAACTAAAACAGAAATGATTTATGAATATCTCACAGGACCGCGTTTTCGGCATCGGGTAGAAGCCATCGTCGAAGCGTTTTCCACCATGCAGGAGGATCTAGACAAGGAGCGTAAGGTGATTATGAAACAGTGGGCTAAAAGAGAATCACAGATCGAGCGAGTCATGGGGGCAACCGTGGGAATGTATGGTGATTTGCAGGGGATCGCGGGGAAGTCTTTGCTGGAGATTGAAGGGCTTGAGTTGGCGGTTCTAGGGGTCGATGATTCAACGGCGAAGCAATCATGAGTGAAGGCGCAAATAACCCAAAGCAGACATCAGCACTGCATGAAATTCTGAATTGGTCTGCTGGACGGCCTGATTGGCAACGCGACGCACTACGGCGTATTTTGGAAAAAGGCAACCTTGTAGATTCAGACTTGCTGGAATTAGAGCGCATTTGCCGAGCCAAGCATCAGGTAGATTTCAGCAATTCATCAGCCATTCAGTGCGTTCATCTCTCGCAATCGCATTTGCCTCTTGCACTTGGTGCCGCTGAGTCTGTTTCACTCGTCTCTGTTGGCAACTTCGAGAATGTAAACCGGCTTCCACCGGGACAGACGATACCTTTGGGTGCGGAAATTGGGCTCACCGTGATCTATGGCGAGAATGGAGCAGGCAAGTCAGGATATGCACGGGTAATTAAAAAGGCCTGCCGTGCACGAGGCGTGCAACCAATCATTCGGCCTAATGCGTTTATATCAGCGAATACAGCCAAAGCATCAGCGGAAATCGTATTTAAAGTTGGAGGAGCCGAAGTGCCGGTGAAATGGGTTGATGGCGTTAGCGCAGACTCTCGATTGGCAAATGTGTTCGTCTTTGATGCTTCTTCAGCGGGACATTATGTTAGCGAGGATGGTGCTGCTGCATTCACGCCATATGGACTTGATGTGCTTCCGACCTTATCAAAGGTGTGCGATGCGATTGATGAGCAATTTAAGAACGACATTGCGAAGAAACGATCGTCGATTACAGGTGCGCTAGCCAATTGGAAATATGATCATGTCACTCAAGTCGGCAAGCTGATTCATGGTCTTTCTGCCACCACAAAAGTAGCCGACATAGAATCTCACTCAGGATTAGACGCAACGCAAAGCCAAAGACTACAAGATCTTCGGGCTGCGTTTAAGGCAGACCCGCTGCAACAAGCGAAATTGACACGCGCGGCGGCAGCAAGACTTGACTTATTTGCTAAAAGGATTGCAAGCATTACAGTAGATTTGGCCGATGATAAAATTGCTGAACTGAAGAAGTTACTTGATGATGCAAGGGATACAGACAGTGCGGCCAAAGCTTTTGCATTAGGGCAATTCGATTCTAGTTTCCTGACCGGTACTGGGGCAGATCTGTGGCGTACTTTGTGGAACGCCGCGCGAGTATATTCTAATACGGTTGCCTACAAAGATCAGACGTTTCCCGTTACTACTGATGAGTCGCGCTGTGTTCTTTGTCAGCAAGAGCTAAGTAGCGAAGCGGCAAAACGACTTGCCGCATTTGAAAAATTCACAAAAGATACCAGTCAACAGTTGGCTGCAAATGCTGAAAAGCTGGTGGTGACTGCGAATAATAAGCTCGTCTTGATTGCAGCGCTTCAAGATGAGATGGAAAAAGTAGATGCAGACCTTGCTCTGTTGACTACAACACAACGCTCATTGCTTGCCGAGTTTGTGGTGAAGGCGGATGAACGACTAAGGTTAATAAAGCAAAGTTTTTCAACTCGTTCATGGCTTCCTTCCACTACCAGTCTTACTCCCTCACCCGAATCCTCCATCAGAGCGTTACAGGCTTCTCTCGAAGCTCGTGCCAAAATGGAAGAGTCTGCACATAACCCCGAGACACTTAAGAAACTCATTGCCGAAGGTGCTGAGTTAGGGGCTCGGGAATGGCTATCTGGCGTAAAGATAGATGTTCTGGCGCAAATCGAGGCATATAAATCAATTGCCAAATTAGAGCTATGTCGAAAGGATGTTGCTACTGCACAAATTACAATAAAGAGTTCTGACTTAACTAAGCAATTCGTGACAAATGCATTTCAGCAGCGGTTCAAAGATGAATTAAAATTACTTGGACTTAAAACCTTAGAAGTAGGATTGGAACCGGTTAAGGAGAAAAAGGGCGAGACCAAATTCGGTCTTCGATTAGTTTCGGCAAGAAATCAAAAAGTGGTTGATATTGCCAGCGAAGGTGAGCAACGCTGTATTGCGCTAGCAGCATTCATGTCTGAGCTTTCGCAAGCTTCGCACAAATCAGCCCTAGTGTTTGATGATCCAGTTTCATCCTTGGATCATTGGCACCGAGAGAAGATTGCTGATCGTCTTGTCGCCGAAGCTAAACATAGGCAAGTGATTGTCTTTACTCATGACGTCGTGTTTCTGAACGATTTACTGGCCTTCGCAGGTAAGTCTGTGATAGTGCCGGATATTTTTACGCTCGAATGGAATGATGGCGCTCCTGGGAAGCATATCAAAGGACTTCCGTGGGACAGCAAGAAACCACTTGAATGTTTGGTGGAACTTGAAAATAATCAAAAGGCAATAAGCGCCAAGTGGAATCCTCAACCTAATGCTGCAAACGTTGAAGCGATGCGGCATGTTTATTCGCGTTTACGATCTACTATCGAACGTGTTGTGGAGAATGACCTTCTTGAAGGTATTGTGTCACGTTTTAAATCTCAAATTCATGCTGGCAAGGTCAAAGCACTGATTGGGATACCTCTAGATGAATGCGATGAGCTTAAGAGACTCTATCAGCGATGCCACGATATTACTGACGCACATGCACCTTCCCAAGTCTTAATACCAGACCCAACGGAATTGTCCAAAGATTTGGCGGATGTAAGACAACTAATTGGGGCTATCAAGTTGCGTAAAAGTTCAGCGCAGACACAAGAAAGCAAATCTTAATCATGACAAAAAAAGCAAAACTAGAACTCACCTGGATCGGTAAAGAAAACCGGTCGAAACTGGAGCTGCGGATTCTGCTGGAGGATGCGGAGAAGTCGTATCATGCGAAGCATAGGATGACGGAGAATGACGTCTTTGATAACCGGCTTATCTTCGGGGATAACCTGCTGGCGTTGAAGGCGCTGGAGGCGGAGTTTGCTGGGAAGGTGAAGTGCGTGTTCATTGATCCTCCGTATAACACCGGCAGTGCCTTCACCCATTACGACGACGGGGTGGAGCATTCGATCTGGCTGTCGCTGATGCGTGACCGGTTAGAGATTATCCGGCGGTTGCTGTCGGAGGATGGTTCGCTGTGGATTACGATTGATGACAACGAATGTCATTACCTGAAAGTGATGTGTGATGAAATTTTCGGGCGTCCCAATTTTATTGCAAACATGGTTTGGGAAAAACGCACTTCGAGGGAAAACCGTCGTGTCTTTTCTTTCAATCATGACCACATGCTTGTCTATGCAAAGTATAAGAGCAAATTCGAGGTGGTTCGTAATCCGATTGGCTTGAATTCGGAAGTCTTGTCTCGTTATAAGAACCCGGATAATGATCCGCGTGGCGCTTGGCAATCTGTTTCTGCAAACGCTCAGGCAGGTCATGCTACAGCGAGTCAGTTTTATACGTTGACTCTTCCTTCTGGTCGGCTGGTTGATCCGCCGAAAGGGAGATGCTGGCTCTACACCAAAGAGCGGATGGATCAAGAAATTAAGGCTGGGAACATTTGGTTCGGAGCGGGCGGGGATAACGCTCCACGAGTTAAGAAATTCTTGGAGGGAAGTGAAGACAAAGGGCTTACTCCAGAAACAATTTGGACTGCATCCGAAGTTGGTACAAACGATAACGCCAAGAAAGCACTTCTACAGCTTCTGCCAGATCATCCAGTATTCGACAACCCAAAACCAGAAGGACTTCTACAGCGAGTCATTCATATTGCTACAAATCCAGGAGAAATTGTTTTGGATTCATTTGGCGGTTCCGGCACTACCGGCGCCGTCGCCCACAAAATGGGCCGCCGCTGGATCATGGTGGAGTTGGGCGAGCATTGTCATACGCACATCATTCCGCGTCTGCAAAAGGTGATCGACGGCGAGGACCAGGGCGGCATCAGCAAGGCCGTCAACTGGCAAGGCGGCGGCGGTTTCCGTTATTACAAACTTGCGCCCTCGTTGCTGGAAAAGGACAAGTGGGGCAACTGGGTCATCAGCAAGGAATTCAACGCCACCATGCTGGCGGAGGCGGCCTGCAAGCTGGAGGGCTTCACCTATGCGCCGTCGGATGCGGTGTATTGGCAGCACGGCCATTCAACCGAGCGGGATTTCATCTATGTCACCACCCAGAGTCTGACCGCCGACCAGCTCAATGCCATGAGCGAGGACGTGGGTACGGAGCATAGCCTGTTGGTGCTGTGCTCCGCCTTCCGGGGTAAGGCCGACCGCTGGCCAAACCTGACAGTGAAAAAGATTCCCCATGCGGTACTCAAGCGCTGCGAGTGGGGGCATGATGATTACAGCCTCAAGGTGGAGAACCTGCCGGAGGCGCCGCTTGTGTCTAAGGACGCCCTCACCCCAGCCCTCTCCCGGGGGGAGAGGGGGCAAAAGGTAAATCCTGGGCAGGCGTCGCTGTTTGGCGAGGGGGATGAGTAGCGTGGCAACGAAGCCTAAGAAACCCGCACCGGTTACTAATCCTCTTTTCGACCGCATCCGGGTGATTCTCGAATCGGCCCACGCCAGCGTAGCCCGCACGGTCAACACCACACAGGTGTTGGCAAACTGGCTGATCGGACGTGAGATTGTGGAGGAGGAACAACAGGGCAAGAAACGCGCTGACTACGGCCGCAAGCTGTTGGCCGATTTGTCTGATCGTTTAGGGCGTAATTTTGGCCGTGGTTACTCGGTGGATAATCTGGAGGCATTTCGGCAGTTTTATCTCGAATACCCACGCTTGATATCCGGGACGGTGTCGCGGAATTTTAGTCTTCCTGCGATTTCCGAGACAGTGTCACGGAAATCGAGCGGGTCGGAGTCCGCCGATTCATGGCAGCCGGGTTTATTGAATCCAAATCTGTCCTGGAGCCACTACCGCAGCCTGTTACGGGTGACCAGGCGGGAAGCCCGCGCGTTTTATGAAATTGAGGCGATCAATAACGCTTGGTCGGTGCGCGAGCTGACCCGGCAAATAGGTAGCCTGTTGTTCGATCGGCTGGCAAAAAGCCGCGACAAGAAGGGACTGCTGCGACTGGCGCTGCAAGGGCACGAAGTTGTACAGCCTATCGACGTGCTTAAGGATCCGATGGTTATGGAATTCCTTTGTTTGCCTGAATCAACGCGACTGGTGGAGTCGAAGCTGGAACAGGCGCTGATCAGTAATCTACAAACCTTCCTATTGGAGCTGGGTAAGGGCTTTGCCTTTGTCTCGCGGCAGGAGCGTATCACCGTTGATGGCGACCATTTTTACATCGACCTGGTTTTTTATCACGCCATCCTGAAGTGTTACGTGCTCATCGACTTGAAGGTGGGTAAGCTGACACACGGTGACCTGGGGCAGATTCAATTCTATGTGAATTATTACGACCGCGAGCGACGCACTGAAGGGGATAATCCGACCCTGGGGCTGATCCTTTGCCCGGATAAGAATGATGCGGTGGTGAAGTACACGCTGGGCGAGCAACTGAAGAGGAATATATTCACCAGCCGCTATCAACTCTATTTACCCACCGAGGAAGAGTTGCAACAGGAATTGCGGCGGGAGCTACGCTTTCTTGCCCCGCAACATTCACCGGCTAAAAAGGCAGTTAAGAAAAAAGGAATAAAGAAGAAATGAACCGCCATGTGAATGCCATTGCCGGCCGTCTGAGCCTGCGCCCACCACAGCGTCGATCGCTGGAGATTCTCGATCGCATCACGGAGATTGCGCCACCCGGTAAAGAGGCGGACATCAATGCTGTGCTGGAGATTATTCACAGCGAATTTCCGACTGTTACCGATTTTGAACGCGAATTCCCCTCGCTGTGTTTTGCCCTGGCTACCGGCGTGGGCAAGACGCGGCTGATGGGCGCATTCATCAGTTATTTGCATCTGGCCCATGGCATCGACAACTTCTTCGTGTTGGCGCCGAACCTGACGATCTATAACAAGCTGATTGCGGACTTCACGCCCAACACGCACAAGTATGTGTTCAAGGGGATTGCGGAGTTTGCAACCAATACACCTGCCATTATTACTGGCGACAATTACGACCAGCGTGACCCGGCAAGTGGCTCGCTGTTTGGTGGTGTGCGGGTCAACATCTTCAATATCTCCAAGATTAATTCCGAGGTGCGCGGTGGCAAATCTCCCCGCATCAAGCGGCTGTCGGAATACATCGGTGAGAGTTACTTCGACTATCTGGCCGGGTTACCTGATCTGGTGATGTTGATGGATGAATCCCACCGATACAGAGCCTCGGCGGGTATCCGGGCGATCAACGAATTAAAACCGATCCTGGGGCTGGAGCTGACGGCAACGCCATTCGTAGAATCCGCAAAAGGCGCGGTAACGTTTAAGAACGTGATTTACGACTATCCGCTGAGCAGGGCGATGGCCGATGGCTTCGTGAAGGAACCGGCGGTGGTGACGCGTAAGGATTTCAACCCGGCCGGGATGTCGGCGGAAGAGATTGAGCGTCTCAAACTGGAAGACGGTGTGCGCCTGCACGAAAGTGTCAAGGTGGAGCTGGAGACCTACGCTCGCGAAAGCGGCAATGCTATCGTCAAGCCCTTCTTGCTGGTCATCGCGCGGGATACTACCCATGCGGGTCAGTTGTTGTCCTTGATTCAATCGGACGGATTTTTCGAGGGGCGCTACAGGGATAAAGTTATCCAGGTGGATTCCAGCCAGACTGGCGCGAAAGAAGACGAGATGGTGGAACGGCTTCTAAAAGTCGAGCACACCGAGGAGCCGACGGAGATTGTGATTCACGTCAACATGCTCAAGGAAGGTTGGGACGTGACCAATCTTTACACCATCGTGCCGCTGCGTGCCGCCAATGCCCGCATCCTTATCGAGCAATCCATCGGACGTGGCCTGCGTCTGCCTTTTGGCAAGCGCACCGGCGTAACCGCTGTGGATCGGCTGAACATTGTCGCCCATGACAAGTTCCAGGAGATCATCGACGAGGCCAATAAACCGGATTCCGCCATTCATCTGCAGGCGGTCGTGCTGGATGCAGATGAGCTGGGGCAGAAAACCGTGACGGTGGTGTCGCAATCACAACTGGCCACCCGGCTGGGGTTCAAGCCTGCACAGGTGACGAGTAGTACGACTGTGGCTGGGCAGGATGAGGCGCCTGCATTCAGTAAGCCGGAAGAACAAAAAGTCGCGCAGATTGCCTACGAGGTTATCAAGCAATATGAAAACCAGCCGCAGTCGCTGCCGACGGTCGAACACCTGAAGAAGCCGGAGATTCAGACCGCCATCGTCAAGGCGGTCGAGGAGCAACGCACGCCCGGACAAATGGAGCTTGAAGGCGTGACCGAGAAGCCGGACATTGCCGCCGTGGTGGCCAAAACCGTGGAGCTGGTTACGCAACAGACGATCGATATCCCACGCATCCTGGTGGTGCCGCGGGGTGAGGTGCAGTCAGGCTTCAAGCCCTTTACGCTGAACCTGGATACATTGAGATATCCGGCAGTGTCAGATGAACTATGGATTCAGACGCTGCGCACCAATGAGCGTGAAGTCCTGGCGCTTGGCCATGGCGGTATCGAGGAGGCGCGGCTGGAAAATTACGTGGTGGCGGGTCTCGTGGATTTTGATGATATTTCCTACGATGAGCATGCCGACCTGCTCTACGACCTGGCGACACAAACGGTGCGCCATTTTCAGAGTTACCTCTCCGATGAAGAGACACGCAAAGTGCTGCGCTGCTATCAACGGGATATCGCACGGTTTATTCACGCACAGATGCAGGAACACTACTGGGAAGAAGCGGCAGGGTATGAGGTGAAGATCAGCAAGGGCTTCACCGAGCTGAAGCAGAGCGCCTATACCTCTTCGGTGCAAGAACCACCCGCCGACTATCGAATAGCTCCAGCGGAGAAGAGCAACATGGCGAAATATCTGTTCGGTAATTTCCAGCGTTGTCTATATCCCGTGCAAAAATTCGACTCCGACACGGAACGCAAGCTGGCAGTGATACTTGAACGCGACGCTATTCGTTGGTTCAAGCCGGCAAAGGGACAATTCCAGATCTACTACAAGTCAGGTGCGGAACATCCGGAATACCAACCGGACTTCGTGGCCGAGACCGCCGACACGATCTACATGCTCGAACCAAAAATGCGCAAGGAGATAGACGATCCGATCGTCATTGCCAAAAAGGAGGTGGCGATCAAATGGTGCGTCAATGCATCGGACCATGCGAGCACCTATGGCGGTAAGCCATGGCGCTACCTGCTGATACCGCATGATGAGATTGCTGAGAACATTACTCTTGGCGGCTTGGCCGACCGGTTTGTTGGATGAGAGTGTTATAGCATAGAAAAGGTAACAGTTTTATTTTTGCTAGGAGTCTGTCGGACTTAAGTGATCGTAGCGAGCAAAGTGGGAAAGCGAGGACAGATTGGCCGGATTTTGAGGCGCATAGTCATTCTATGCAACGAAAAATCAGGGTAATATGAACCGCTTGTCCCATTTGCGCAGT
>JAUXRH010000269.1 GCA_030682075.1 Nitrosomonas sp. | reverse complement strand
ACTGCGCAAATGGGACAAGCGGTTCATATTACCCTGATTTTTCGTTGCATAGAATGACTATGCGCCTCAAAATCCGGCCAATCTGTCCTCGCTTTCCCACTTTGCTCGCTACGATCACTTAAGTCCGACAGACTCCTAGCATTCATGGATTGTAATTGAATCCAATAATAAAGGGTTGCGTCCCCTTTTTTTACTTTTTTTATGATGCAGTTGTCAGCGCGCGCCCGGTATATTTTTCATTCCGCGTTACGCGGCCTCAAACTTCTGCCGCAAGTTTTGCACTGCTTTGAAAGAAAATGCCCGGCCAATCCTGGATTTTTCGAGAAACCCGAGTTCGACCAGTTTCAGCAAATCGGTTCTGGCGGTGTCATAGGTGACGTCGTGTGCGCCACGGTGGCTTTCGACGAAAAATAGCGATTCGGGTTTCTTCAGCGCCCGGTTGAGCAAAGCAATTTGCCGGTAATTGAGCAATTCCTGTAGTTTGGGCGATAACTGGATCAGGTGTTCCATGGTTTTTATTTCATTGCTTTTCCTTTTCAGGTAATCCATTAGATCAGCAATCGCTTTCTCGATTACCGCCAATTGATGGATGATGAAGTAGGTCACGTCGTTGTCGTCCGTTTCGGTGTAGAGATAAGCTTTGGTATATTTGGCCGGTGCGGTTTTTAGTATTCTGGAGATGGAAATGAATTCCATGGTCCGATAGCCTTGCTTTAACATCGACCAATAAAACAGTGCGCGTGCTGTGCGGCCGTTGCCATCTTCAAAAGGGTGATCGTAGGCTAATAGAAAATGCAGCACGATGGCGCGCAGCACCGGATGGAAAACGCTGGTTTGATCCGTGGCATTGGCGAATTTGCACAGGCTGTTGATCCGACCGGGTAATTCCTTGGCTCTGGGCGGTACATGCAGGATAGTGCCATCGCGGTCGTCGCCGATGTAGATGTCGTCCGAAATCCGTAATTTTCCCGCCGTATCCGGTTTATCCAAGGTTTCACCGGTTAAAATTCGATGTAATTCATAGATCAGGTCCGGTGATAGGTCTTCTTGCGAAATTTCTTTGACGAATTCCATCGCGTGGTAATTATTCAGAATCATTTGCTCCGAGCGGTCACGCGGCTTACGTTTCAAGCGCAGCATTTCCTTGGCGATTTTCCGCGTAGTTGCGGCTCCTTCCAGTTGACTGGAGGTAATTGATTCCTCAATCAGGGAATTGATGAGATAAGAATTCCGGGTTTTGGGGTTTGCAACTTGTTCGGCAGTTTCCAATTCTCCGTCAGTGTGAATATCGATTTTGTGCAGCAGGCGGCGGACCACATCAGGTTCGCCATAGACAAACAGTCGATTGTTTTTATCGGTATGTGGAATATCCCGGTAGAGCGCTCTGCGCGCGAGTTTGACCGCAAACCACCATTCATCGTGATTGAGCACATCCGATGGTATTTTCAGGTGCCGCAAAATATCCCAGTGATAATAATGCCCTGCCGGATCCGGTTGCATGCGTAGAGCTAGAAGCCTTTCCAAAGACTCTGTATTTCCTGTGGTTATGGCGCGCAACAATCTATTAAAATCGGGTGGAGCTGCCGGAATTTTCATTCGAAATATCAATGAGTAAGTTATTGGTAATAAGATAGCAAAATTATGCTGATAGAGCTACCAATAAACTACTGATTTTGCACAAATTGGTAATTCATGGGTATTTACTATCAGGGCATCTCTAAAAATTGAAGTTACAAAACAAGGCAGGTACAGGTCAGGTCAGAAAGGAATGTTATTTTCTTTGGTCGTGTTACAATAACATATTGTTTGTAATGTAGAATAATCGTATTTACTGATATAAGGCTTGACCATGCAACTGAGTTTTTTTGACCCTGGAAATCGACAGGATCAGCTAAGCAAGCTAAAAGATCCGCTGGTAGAACTGAATCGCGTGATCGACTGGAGGTGCCCTATAAACCTAAAAACCTCAGTTGAATGGAATTTAGAGTACGTTGATTTTTATTTCCGGCAAGGCGTAATGAGGCGTAATAACGCGTTATTACAACGAATTGCAACGCAGCCGGAATTAAAAAGCGGCGTGCTATAAATACCATAGTGTGACTCACCATTTGGATGAGTTGGTATTGTTCGGGTTGTTCTATTTATTCATACCGTTAGTCATTGCGAATAACGGTCAACTGAGGTTTTTAGGATAAAGTGATCAATCATAATTTGTTCATTGCTCAACTCCGATATCACTACTGAAAGGCTCAGACCTTTTTGTTTTTTTAATGATTGAGACTTACTCCAAGTGAACGATATCAAAGAAATTACCGAAGCCTTACTCAAATTCCGCGATGAGCGGGAATGGGTTCAATTTCACAATCCGAAAGATCTCGCGCTGGCGTTGAATATTGAAGCGGGTGAGCTGCTTGAGGCGTTTCTGTGGAAGTCTTCTGAACAGGCCGATATGGATCAAGTGAAGGAGGAGCTGGCCGATGTTTTGGCGTTTGCTTTGCTGTTGGCTGAAAAATACGATTTTGATGTGAAACAAATCATTCTGGAAAAGATCGGGAAAAATGCCCTGAAGTATCCGGTGGCAAAATCAAAGGGTGTGGCAAAAAAATATACAGAGTTATAGCACCATGGAGCTACATTCCTCTCTCCTTTATCCTAAAAACCTCAGTTGAATGGAGTTTAAAGTGCGCTGATTTTTATTTTTGGCAAGGCACAATGAGGCGTAATAACGTGTTATTACAACGAACTGTAACGCAGCAAAAATTAAAAAGCGGCGTGCTATAAACACCA
>JAUXRH010000268.1 GCA_030682075.1 Nitrosomonas sp. | reverse complement strand
TTGCCTGCTTACCCCGTTTCGTCACCATACTTCGTTGCTCACAAAAAATATTTCCTTACCTATCCATCATATGCTGCGTCAATATTTTTTATTCGCGCCTGGTCTTGTTTAGAACTCTGAATTTTTAGAGGTGCCCTTAAGCAAAACACGCGAGAGAAAAACGCCCATAAAAAAAGCACACCGAAATAATCGGTGTGCTTTTTTTGTGTTACGTAAGAATATTTACAACAGTGGAATAATCATCAATGCCACGATGTTAATAATCTTGATTAGCGGGTTAATTGCTGGACCTGCGGTATCCTTGTATGGATCTCCAACAGTATCACCCGTAACCGACGCTTTGTGAGCTTCGCTGCCTTTGCCACCAAAATGTCCATCTTCGATGTGCTTTTTAGCATTATCCCATGCGCCACCACCGGTAGTCATGGAAATTGCGATGAACAGACCCGTAACGATGGACCCCATCAGTACGCCACCTAAGGCTTGTGGGCCAAGGATCACGCCAACCAATACTGGAACCAGTACTGGCAGGAGTGATGGGATCATCATTTCCTTAATGGCAGATTTGGTCAGCATGTCAACTGCGCGTGAGTAATCAGGCTTGGCTGTGCCTTCCATAATGCCAGGAATTTCCTTGAACTGTCGACGCACCTCAATAACAACGGAACTCGCCGCACGACCTACTGCTTCCATTGACATCGCACCAAACAGATAAGGTATCAAACCACCGATGAACAAACCAATAATGACCAGATGATTCGACAGGTCAAATGTCAGATGATGGCCGGCGTGCTCTAAGCCATGCGTGTAATCAGCAAACAACACCAATGCCGCAAGACCAGCCGAACCGATCGCATAGCCTTTAGTAACTGCTTTGGTTGTATTGCCTACGGCATCGAGTGGATCAGTAATTGCGCGGACTGATTCAGGCATCTCGGCCATTTCAGCGATACCACCTGCATTATCCGTAATTGGACCATAAGCATCCAGTGCGACGATAATACCCGTCATGGACAGCATGGCAGTTGCCGCAATGGCGATACCATAAAGACCCGCTAATGAGTAGGACAATAAAATGCTTAAGCAAATAACCAATACCGGTGCCGCTGTCGCGCGCATTGAAACACCCAGACCCGCAATAATATTGGTGGCATGTCCAGTAGTTGATGCTTCAGCAATATGCTGTACTGGTGGGTACTCGGTTGAGGTGTAATATTCCGTGATCACAACCAATACGCCCGTCAACAAAAGGCCGATCGCAGCAGCACAGAATATTCGCAAAACCAAAGAACCGCCCGTTACTTCGGCACCCGCAATCATGAGTGACATATCCGCCATAAACCAGACGGTTATCGGAAGAAACGCAACCAATGCAATACCGCCAGCGATAATCAATCCACGATACAGTGCACCCATAATTGTGCCACCATCGCGCATTTTGACGTAATAGCAACCAACGATGGAGGCAACAATGGAAGCTGCACCTAACACCAGTGGAAATATAACGGCACTCATCGCATTAACCTCATTAGCCGAGAATAACAGTGCGCCCAGCAGCATGGTGGCAATGATCGTTACTGCATAGGTTTCAAACAGATCGGCGGCCATACCGGCACAATCACCCACGTTGTCACCCACGTTATCGGCAATAACGGCTGGATTACGTGGATCATCCTCTGGAATACCCGCTTCGACTTTTCCCACCAGATCTGCACCTACGTCAGCACCTTTGGTGAAAATACCACCGCCAAGTCGGGCAAAAATAGAAATGAGTGAACCGCCAAAGGCAAAACCGATCAACGGCTTAATCACGTCGCTGACCGGTGTACCAGGTTCTGCGCCGTTAAATAGCATGGCACAATAGCCAGCAACACCCAGCAGGCCTAAACCAACAACCAGCATGCCAGTCACGGCACCGCCACGAAAAGCAACATCGAGGGCTTCATTCAAGCCTGTGCGTGCTGCTTCAGCAGTGCGCACGTTGGACTGGACGGATACATTCATACCCAGATAGCCAGCAGCGCCGGAAAGAATTGCGCCCAGCGCAAAGCCAATCGCAGTATCCCATGTCAGCGCTAAACCAATAAGAATAAATAACACCATACCAACCATCCCAATGGTTGTATATTGACGTTTGAGATAAGCGGATGCACCTTCTTGTATCGCAGCAGCAATTTCCTGCATGCGTGCGTTTCCGGTAGATTTGGCAAAGATACCCTTGATCCACACGCCACTGATTATCAGGGCTAGAAACCCACTACCCATTGCGATAATTAAACCATTAGCCATAAAGAACTCCAATTAAAGTCAGACCACCTAAAACATACGTAGAATTTTGGCCTAATAATCCTACATTTATACTTGCCAAAGACATAAGTACGCCAAGAACTTTTTTATAGGTTCCTGGCGCGAAATGTATCAAGATTGTTGCAAATTATACCTTAAAATCATCCAGTTTCTTCCTAACCGCCACATTTTTTAATCGTACATAGTCGGGGAGTCCATCCTTATAGGGTGGATAGTCTTCACCTTCAATAAGCGGAGCAAGGTATTCACGGCATGCTTCCGTAATACCAAAACCATCCTCACTGATAAAATTTTCAGGCATCATTTTTTCAACATTGGCAACATTTGCCAGCTGTGCCATCCCAACTTTCCAGCTATAGGGTGTATTGGATTGACGTTCTATGGTTGGCATTACTGAGTTATGTCCAGCAATGGCAAACTCTACGGCCGCCTTACCCATGGCATAGGCTTGTTCAACATCCGTTTTAGACGCGATATGACGCGCAGCGCGTTGCAGATAATCAGCGACGCCCCAGTGATATTTCAGTCCTAAACCATCCTTGATGATATTTGCCACAACTGGCGCTACGCCCCCAAGCTGGGCATGACCAAAAGCATCTCGTAATCCTTGATCAGAAAGGAAGTTTCCATCTTCACCTTTAACGCCTTCAGATACAACAACAGAACAATAACCATATTCCTTGACATAGCTGTCTACTTTGGCAAGAAATTTAGCCTTATCAAAGGAAATTTCTGGAAACAGGATAATGATAGGGATTTCACAATCCTTGCTAGAAGCCAAACCACCCGCAGCCGCAATCCATCCCGCGTGACGTCCCATGACTTCCAGGATAAAAACTTTTGTTGACGTTTTTGACATACTCGCGACATCAAAGCTTGCTTCCCGTGTAGAAACTGCTATGTATTTTGCTACGGAGCCAAAACCAGGACAACAATCCGTAATGGGCAAATCATTGTCAACAGTTTTTGGGACGTGGATGGCTTGAATTGGGTAGCCCAATGTATCAGAGATTTGTGATATCTTGAGACAGGTATCAGCAGAATCACCCCCTCCATTGTAGAAAAAATAGCCAATATCATGTGCTTTGAACACCGCAATTAAACGTTCATATTCACGTCGATTTTGCTCAATACCTTTCAGCTTGTAGCGGCAAGAACCAAACGCACCCGAAGGGGTATGACGTAACGCACGTATTGCTTCGGCAGTATCTTCGCTGGTGTCGATCAAATCCTCGGTAAGTGCGCCAATGATGCCATTGCGGCCTGCAAAAATCGTCCCGATTTTATCTGTATTTTTACGTGCTGTTTCAATCACTCCTGCCGCCGAGGCATTGATAACGGCGGTTACGCCGCCCGACTGAGCATAAAATGCATTCTTGATTGCCATCTTTTCTTTCTCCTGATTAATCAAATTTTTAGCAACTATCCCCAGGCTTATATAATTCTTGTTCGCTAATAGCCACGCACATATATGGCACATCTCTATTTTTGGAATGATGCTATGGGCGGCCTACAAGACTAGACCAGGGTAGTCTGGTTATTTTAGTGCCGCAAAAATGAGGTCGCGAATTTTTTCAACGGATCCAATCCCTGTTATCTTATTAAAGCTAGGCGCGCTGTTGCCGCCTTTAGCCGACCATGCTGAGTAGTATTCAATCAAGGGCTCCGTCTGATCATGGTAGATCTTCAACCGTTTCGCAACAGTGCCTTCTTTATCATCATCGCGCAGTATTAACGGTTCACCGGTCTGATCATCAATACCTTCCACTTGCGGTGGATTGTATTCCACGTGATAAATACGTCCTGAAGCTGGGTGAACTCTACGTCCTGACATACGTTTAATAATTTCCGCATCGGCCACGTCAATATCGACCACATGATCAATTTGTACGCCAGCGTCTTTCATTGCATCTGCCTGGGGTATTGTGCGAGGAAAGCCGTCTAATAAAAAACCATGTTGACAGTCTGGCTGTGAAATACGTTCTTTTACCAGATTAATGATAATGTCATCCGAAACAAGACCTCCGGCATCCATTATCTTCTTCGCCATCATGCCAAGCTCAGTCCCCGCTTTGACGGCGCTACGAAGCATATCGCCAGTAGAAATTTGCGGAATACCGAAATGTTCCTTGATATAATTAGCCTGCGTGCCTTTTCCAGCACCAGGACCACCTAATAAAATGACTCGGATAATTATTCCCCTAAATTAGTTACCAGCATTGATTGTTAATGCCTGTCACTCATGCTTCATATCGTAATTATATCGCAGGCAAGACAAGGCGCGAGTAAAAAATTTGAGCGTAGCCTATGGTGATAGGTAAGCAAAAATTTTTTATGAACAACGCCGTATTGCGACGAAACGGGGTAAGCAGGCAAGCCGCAAAGCGGCTGCTGGCAAAATTGGATTTTTAACGGGGCCCTGTACCCATTGCAGGTTCTCTTCCTTTTCCGGGAAGCACTGATTAATTCTGATCCAGATGGAAATGAAATAAGGTCTTCATATCAAGTCGTAGATCCCGCTAATTGCGGGCCATGATCCGGGTTTTCTTTGATGAGAAGGAAGGTTTTAGCCATAAACATGGGTTCATAAATTAATCAACGCTTCCCCAGTATTGAATATGCGATAATTTAGCAGAATCTTAAAAGGATAAATTATGGACGAAAACAAAAGCAAAGCGCTTTCAGCCGCACTGTCTCAAATTGAAAAACAATTTGGCAAAGGTTCAATTATGCGTCTTGGCGCTAACGATGTGGCCAATGATATTCAGGTTGTCTCCACGGGCTCACTGGGACTTGATATTGCATTAGGTGTCGGTGGCTTGCCACGGGGACGTGTTATTGAAATTTACGGCCCTGAATCCTCTGGTAAAACGACTTTAACGCTACAAGTTATCGCAGAAATGCAAAAGATTGGTGGCACGGCGGCATTTATCGATGCAGAACACGCACTGGATCCCCAATATGCACAAAAGATCGGCGTTAATGTACAGGAATTATTGATTTCTCAGCCAGATAATGGTGAGCAGGCATTAGAGATTACTGACATGCTGGTTCGTTCCAGTTCAGTCGATGTGGTCGTCATCGACTCGGTCGCAGCGCTGACACCGCGTGCAGAAATTGAAGGCGAGATGGGTGAGCCACAGATGGGACTGCAAGCAAGATTGATGTCGCAGGCGTTGCGTAAATTGACGGCAAATATTAAGCGTAGTAATACAATGGTGATATTCATTAACCAGATACGCATGAAAATTGGCGTCATGTTTGGCAATCCAGAGACAACGACTGGTGGCAATGCATTGAAGTTTTACGCGTCCGTACGTCTGGATATTCGTCGCACCGGATCGATCAAAAAAGGTGATGCGATAATTGGTAACGAGACTCGGGTTAAAGTCGTCAAGAACAAGGTTGCCCCACCATTTCGGCAGGCGGAGTTTGATATTCTGTACGGCGAAGGGATTTCCCGCGAGAGTGAAATTATCGAATTAGGGGTTTTGCACAAACTGATCGAGAAATCCGGTGCCTGGTATGCTTATAAGGGCGAGAAAATTGGTCAGGGTAAAGATAATGTACGCGATTACCTGAGAGAGCACGCCGATATGGCGAAGGAAATTGAAGAAAAGATTCTATTAGCTGTCGGTGTTATCGAGGAAGCCAAAGCGGCCAAACCCAAAAAACAACCGTGACAACCGCATCAAATCTGGAAGTGCGTGCACTGCGCTATCTGGTGCAGCGGGAATACTCCCGACTGGAGTTGGAACGGAAGCTTTCGATCAAATGCCCCGATTCAACCCAGGAAGTGATCTCCGCAGTATTGGACAAACTTGAGCAGCATGGGTATTTGTCCGCTGAGCGTTTGGTAGAACAAGTGATGCACACGCGCAGGCATAAATTCGGCAGCCAGCGTATTGTGCATGAGCTAAAAGAAAAAGGAATTGCCGAACATTTGATCGCAGCCGCGTTACCTGACCTTAAGGAAACCGAGCTGGATGCAGCCTGTGACGTATGGAAGAGGAAATTTAGTCGACGGCCTGACAATATAAAAGAACGCAGCAAACAAGTTCGTTTTCTTATGGGTCGAGGATTTTCCTTGGAAATAATACATCAAGTGTTATCGCGTGCTGATAAGGGGAAGATATGAAAAAGTTTCTTGCACTGATCGTTTTAACGATGACCATGGCCCTGACTGGCATCCATGCAAACGCTGATGATATCCATATAACCCCCATTAATGAGATTAATTCATCGCCCGCCAATTTTGATGGCAAGGAGGTCAGACTTAAGGGTATTGCCAAAGATGTGACTCGCATTCCTTTGATAAATCTAAAATCCTATGTGTTACAAGATAATAGCGGAGAGATTACTATTTTGACCGAAGCAGATTTGCCGCAGATGGGGGAAGAAATCAGCATCCGGGCAAGAGTTGATAGCCTTGCCATTATTCTGGGTGAAGCGATAGGAATGACCGTAATAGAGCTGGAACGATACCAGTTACCTATCGGTATTAAGCAATTGTAGTCACCAAGTCCGATACACTTCTTGTGAAACATCGGCTGCCAATTATGATTGAGTGTTTGTGGATGATAAATCTAACATGAAAAGTAGCGAAATAAGACAAAAGTTTCTTGAGTTTTTTGAGGCGTATGGACACACCATTGTCTCATCCAGTCCCCTCGTTCCAGCCAACGACCCGACCTTGTTGTTCACCAATGCGGGCATGGTGCAATTTAAAGATGTGTTTCTTGGTCAGGATAAACGTGCCTATGTGCGCGCTGCGACTTCGCAACGTTGTGTGCGGGCAGGTGGTAAACATAATGATCTGGAAAATGTAGGTTACACCGCACGGCATCATACCTTTTTTGAGATGCTGGGAAATTTCAGTTTTGGCGATTATTTCAAACGCGAGGCGATCCAGTTTGCCTGGGAATTTTTGACGATCATACTGAAAATTCCCCAGGAAAAATTATGGGTAACCGTGTATGCCGAAGATGATGAAGCGGCGGATATCTGGCGCAATGAAATCGGCATCAATGCATCGCGTCTGGTTCGTATTGATACCGCAGACAATTTCTGGCAGATGGGCGATACCGGGCCCTGTGGACCCTGTTCTGAGATTTTTTATGATCATGGTGTCGACGTCGCTGGCGGCCCTCCAGGAACCGCAGAGGCTGAGGGTGATCGCTATATAGAAATCTGGAACCTGGTATTTATGCAATATAACCGCGACAGTGAAGGCACGTTGCATCCCTTACCTAAACCCTCCGTTGACACCGGCATGGGATTGGAACGTATCGCGGCAGTAATGCAGCGGGTTCATAGCAATTACGAAATCGATTTGTTTCAGGATTTAATCAAGGCCGCAGCACGGACAACAAACATGCAGGATTTATCAAACAACTCCCTCAAGGTCATTGCTGATCATATCCGTGCCTGTGCGTTTCTTGTCACGGATGGCGTTATCCCCGGCAATGAAGGCAGAGGCTATGTGCTGCGCCGTATTATTCGGCGCGCCATTCGGCATGGTTATCGACTGGGACAGAGTGAACCTTTTTTTTACCTGTTGGTGGAAGATCTGGCAAAAGTAATGGGACAAGCCTACCCAGAATTGGTTGCAGCCAGACAACAGGTAGCGGCGGTGCTAAAACAGGAAGAAGAACGCTTTGCCGAGACGCTGGAAAATGGAATGCAGGTACTGGAAGTTGCTTTGCAGCAGCAGACCGAAACCTTAGATGGTGAAACCGCATTCCGCCTGTACGATACTTTTGGCTTCCCCCTCGATCTCACCGCTGACATTGCGCGTGAGCGTAATATTAAAATAGATTATGCGGGTTTTGATCAAGCTATGGCGCGTCAACGTGAACAAGCGCGCGCAGCAAATAAATTCACCATGGGCGACAGCATGGCATACAGTGGCGATCACACTGAGTTTTATGGCTACGACACATTACAGCATGAAGGTCAGATCCAGGCGATTTACAAACAAGGTAGTCGGGTAGATTTTGTTGAGGCGGGCGATGAGACGATTATCGTGCTTGACCAGACACCATTTTATGCCGAATCGGGTGGACAGATGGGTGATTGTGGTGAACTCCTTTCTGCTGATACGGCCTTTACTGTATCAGACACCCAGAAAATTCAGGTCGGCGTATTTGGCCACAAAGGGATTCTGCGCAGTGGGCGCATGGCCATTAACGACAAAGTGCTGGCCAAAGTTAATCCGCAAACACGGGCCAGTACGGCTAACAACCATTCTGCAACCCATTTGCTCCATGCCGCGTTACGTCAGGTACTGGGAACTCATGTAGTACAAAAAGGCTCATTAGTTGACGCTAATCGAGCGCGCTTCGATTTCTCACATAATATCCCCGTAACAATGGATGAGTTACGAGAAATTGAGCGCCGGGTAAATGAGCAAATTCGCCATAATTTATCCGTAGAAACGCATTTGATGAAATATGATGATGCGATTAAACACGGGGCAATGGCACTGTTTGGTGAGAAATACACCGATGAAGTCCGCGTGGTTGGAATGGATACGTTTTCAGTCGAATTATGTGGTGGCACCCATGTGGCGCGTAGTGGTGACATTGGATTTTTCAAGATTATCTCCGAATCAGGTGTAGCTGCCGGTATCCGGCGAATAGAAGCCGTGACGGGCAAAGCTGCCGTGGAATATGTGCAACAACGTGAAACACAGTTATTGGAGATTGCTGCGGTGTTAAAAACTCACCCGCAGGAAGTCACGCAAAAGCTTTCTCAGATGATTGATCATGTCAGACAAGTGGAAAAGGAACTGGCGCGCCTGCAATCGAAACTTGCTCGCTCACAAAGTGATGAACTGGCGGAACAGATACGCGAGATTAAAGGTGTCAAGGTACTCGCCGTCAGTCTGGAAGGAGCAAATGCCAGAATCTTACGTGAAACCTTGGATAAATTTAAAGATCAATTGAAATCCTGCATTGTAGTGCTAGGTGCAACAGAGGAAGGCAAAGTTACATTGATCGCTGGCGTCACTGCGGATTTATCCGAAAAAATAAAAGCGGGCGAACTGGTTAATTTTGTGGCCAGGCAAGTGGGTGGAAAAGGGGGGGGGCGGGCCGATATGGCGCAGGCCGGTGGCACGCAGCCTGAGAATCTATCCGCTGCGCTGGAAAGTGTGACGGCTTGGGTTGGCGAGAAAATTGGCTAGATCGTTGTTGTTTACACTGCCATTAGGGCGCCTTTAAAAATTCAAAGTTCTAAACAAAACGAGGCACGGGTAAAAAATGGTGACGCAGCATATGTTTGATAGGTAAGGAAACATTTTTTGCGAGTAATAAAGTGTTGTGACGAAACGGGGTAAGCAGGCAAGCCGCAAAGCGGCTGCTCGCAAATCTGGATTTTTAGAGATGCCCATTACAATGACAATGACCCCAGCTTTTTCAAGCCGAGTGGCAGAAAAATCTAAATTATCATGGGTGCGCCCAACACGATTCGAACGTGTGACCCCCGCCTTCGGAGGGCGGTACTCTATCCAGCTGAGCTATGGGCGCATACTGCGTTTCGTTTACTATCACTCACTCAGTAAAGGCCCTAACAGCATATCTTCTTTTGCATCTAACGTCCAACTTAGATGCCTTCCAAGATTGGCGTAACCAGCAATATTGAAGCCGTTCAGACCGGCGCGCCTTAAGTGCCTCTTTAAAAATTCAAGTTTCCAGGAAAAACAAGGCGCGAGAAAAAATTTGAGCAAAGCATAGGGTTGAGATGTAAGCAAAAAATTTTATGCGCAACGCTATATTGCGACGAAACGGGTCAAGCAGGCAAGCCGTAAAGTGGCTGCTCGCAAAAACTTCTTGTAGAATCAAGGGTCAAGTGAGTGCGTATGCAATTCATGAAATATCCGGCCTCACACAGTTGCCGCCACGTTCCCATATCAAATTCCGCTAAATAGCAAGTCAAGGGCCGCGATGATTTCATCGCGCTTATTCTTCAGCGACGCAATTTTATCGCCCAGTGAACGGTTGGAGACACCCGCCAGTTCTGCGGTGGACATGACGACGCCCACGCCCTTGATCTTGAATTGCGGATTGAGGTGTCTGGCTGCCAGCCCCATTTCTTCCGTCAGGACGAGGGGCGCCACGACACGGGTTGCCAATGTATCCAGCAGATCGTTCTGCACATCCAGCAAGTAAGGAACAACAGAGTGCGTATCCGCATTCGGATTGAGGTAAACATCAAACTGTGCCATCAAAACCGCCGCAAGCCGTCACTGAACGTGCCGCGCAATTCAATACGGCGGTTGTATTCATCCAGCGCATTTTTGTTTTCGGCCAGCCACCGGCTGCGTTGCGCTTGCCGGACAATTTCGACCAGATGCTGCTCCAACGTCTGTGAAAGATTGATATTGAGTTGTTTTGCCTGCTGCAAGAGATCGGCATTGATACTGAGATTAGCCGATTTTTTGGGTGCGGTCGGGTTGAAAATAATATGACTCACCGTTTTTCCTTGACGCTTACAATGCGCATAATCTACACGCATTAACTCAGCGCGTCAATAACGGGCTACCCGGTGTGCCGCTAATATTCCTAATGTCCTTTCCTGGAATTCGTGATTAGGGATCTGAACATCCCGCTGAAATTCAAAATTCAATGGTAGGCCCTGATGCGCTTATTACGAACGGGCAAATCCGATAATCTGTTCCTTATTTTCGTAAGATTCAATTTCCACACCGGTACCTTTCAGTCTAACTATGCTATCTTTATAAGCGTGGTATCGATTGTTGTCGATATCTTCCGGACCTCTGACAGTAAATAATACCTTGTCAGGCAGCCGTTTACGTCGTTTGAGTTCTTCGATTCGAGAACGCCATAGATTTCCGTGATCAATTATCTTGCTAGGTTTTTCTTGAGCAAGATTTAACGGCTTGATGATCTTTACTGGCCTATTGTCAACTTGCTCAACAAAAGGAAATATCGCCTCATACTCATTGTCACCTACAGCTAATCGTTGGAAACGCTCGCCAATGCTGGCTTGAGATAACCACTTGCGGATACCTTTCTCAAGACAAGTTTCAATATACTCCTTGGTCACAAAATTTCGCTCAACATAGTACGAAAAAAGTTCATTGAGTTTTTCTTTAGGATTTTCCGCTAAGACGATACGGGGTTCGCTAAAACGGACAATATTTTCCCGTGGGCGAATGAGCTCAGCAAAGAGTTGCTGTGCGAAATTCACATCATTAACCTTAAGCCGTCGATCGAAGCCATGCGCTTTCAGTACCTGATGCAGACGTTCAAGTTCAACTTTGAGCACATGGATTGCTTGGGTATAGAGTTTTCTATCCAGCTCTTCAAAAAATCGGGTAATGCGACCATAACGCTGTGTTTCTAGCTTAGAGGCAAAATAGCGCTGTTTGGAAGCCATCATTACAATACCCACATTGGCAAATTCACCCGTTTCAATGAAAGGGGAAAAGCGAACAATGGTATATTGGCAGGCGATTTTATTCATGGGACAGTCCAGAAGCCGTTTTTTGGTACTCTTCTAACAATTTATAGGTGTCATTCAATGAAAAATTCACAGGCACCGTCATCTCTACATCCGCAAAGAACCATTCTTTTGGTAGGCTATTGCAGATTTCTGACCAAGTATTCAAGGTTAAAGAGAACCGCTGATTATAGTCTTGGCGGAGAAGCATGTCACCAAAAACCCGATGTCTCTGAGAGCGAAATATATGAAGCTCATTGAAAGCATTAGGATCAAATGCAGCATCAAAAGCCTGATTGTGATCGATCACTATCAATTCCTGATCTCCAGGATTCCAGAATAAATTGGGATTTCCGCCTTTTTCCGTCAAAAGACGATCACCGTTTCGTATCCACCAATCAAAAGCCAAGACATCCTGCTGAAGTTGTTCAGATACCTCATTTACGGCCGATACGTTGAGTTCCATTACCTCTTGTCGTTGGGAACCAAAAGCAGGTCCTGATCCTAGGAGTCTGTCGGACTTAAGTGATCGTAGCGAGCAAAGTGGGAAAGCGAGGACAGATTGGCCGGATTTTGAGGCGCATAGTCATTCTATGCAACGAAAAATCAGGGTAATATGAACCGCTTGTCCCATTTGCGCAGT
>JAUXRH010000267.1 GCA_030682075.1 Nitrosomonas sp. | reverse complement strand
ACTGCGCAAATGGGACAAGCGGTTCATATTACCCTGATTTTTCGTTGCATAGAATGACTATGCGCCTCAAAATCCGGCCAATCTGTCCTCGCTTTCCCACTTTGCTCGCTACGATCACTTAAGTCCGACAGACTCCTAGTTGAGTAATAGTTTAACATTGAACTTGATTTTTATAGAGGGCGATGATAACGCAAACGATAATAATTATCAATTCGTTGTTGCCCGTTCAGTCAATTGATTACAACCTGATTGAATTGTCTGTGTGCCTGCAGTACCAATCCAGGTAATCGACGTTTAAAGGGCGCCTCTAAAAATCCAATTTTTGTCGCAATGCGGCGTTGCTCATAAAAAATTTTCTCTTACATATCAACCATATGTTACGCTCAAATTTTTTCTTGCGCCTTGCTTTTCCTGGAAACTTGAATTTTTAGAGATGCCCTGAATATATTCTGGGAGTACCTTGGAATTTTCTTTCAAGATTTTTTTAATTATACTAAGTTGAAATAATATGACAAACACAACACCTACCACACCCGGATTTGGGCGGCGGTTAGTGAGTATGATTTATGAACTTCTGCTCTTGCTTGCGGTTTTGTTTATTGCAAGTTTCATTTTTCATCTCATTTTTCGCGACACTAATGCGGTTTATTTTAGGCCATTGTTTCAATTCTATCTGCTGGTAGTCATGGGTATTTACTTTGTTTGGTTCTGGACGCATGGTGGACAAACACTGGCGATGCAGACCTGGAAAATGAAAGTGGTTACTGCCAGCGGGAATAAACTTGGAATGCGACAGGCAATTACGCGTTATTTGCTTGCGGTGATGGGTGTCCTTTTTCTTGGTTTTGGAATTCTGTGGGCATTATTCGATCGTGAACGCCAGTATTTGCACGATAGACTAGCCGGCACTCGAATTATCAAGATTGAGGGTTGAAGGTCTACATGTCGAAAGTGAATAGCTTCGCATGCCCACTTTAAACAGATTTAATTATAGGCTTCATAGTAGAGACTGTTACTACTTAACATTGTATTAGCGATTGAATGCTAACTTTTGATGTGATTTTTAGACATGTTATTTCTAACAGAAGGTTGATTGAAAAAAACAAACTACTTTTCCATGTTGAACCTGTTGTACAAATGTGGCAAGATCCCCCCACTAATTATATAAGAACAAGCTTACGATGACTCATTTTCTTCGCCCCCGAATTATAATCCCTATAATAATAGGTTTCTTTCTTACAGGTTGTGCTTCAGTTGAAAACAGACAAGATCCTTTTGAATCCATGAATCGAGCCGTATTTGAATTTAATGAAGTGCTTGATGACAAAGTAATGGAGCCGGTTGCAAGGGGATATAAAGCAGTTGTTCCAGATCCTATTGAAATGGTGATTGGTAATTTTTTTTCCAATCTGAATGATGTCGTTATAACGGGTAATGCGGCATTGCAGTTAAACTTCCCCGATGCATTGGCAAGTGGTACGCGGGTACTGATTAATACAACATTTGGTATGTTGGGCATGATTGATATTGCCAGTGATTTTAGTGCGGTTAGTGATATTGATTTAAGTAAACGAAATGAGGATTTTGGCCAGACACTGGGTCGTTATGGTGTCGGAAGTGGACCATACTTGGTATTGCCATTTATGGGACCTAGCTCGTTCCGTGATGTTGTCGGGATAGGAGTAGATGGTTATTTCGCAGACCCTGTTACATCCGTTTTCTTGATGCGTCATGTTAATCATTCTGTGCATAAGAGCCTTGATGCAGTTGTACGTGTACCCGTGGCGACACTACGAGCAATTGATGCACGTGCAGATCTGCTGGATACTGAGAAAATATTGGAAGAAGCCGCGTTGGATAAATACGAATTTATTCGTGATGCTTACATACAAAGACGGAACAATTTAGTACAGAACAGTAATGTGGCTGATGTAGATTATGACGAAGGTCAGTAAAGCGCGCTAGGAGCCTGCCGGACTTAAGGGCGCCTCTAAATTCAAAGTTCTAAACAAGACTAGGGTCTGTTGACGTTTCAAAAACAGGTATTTAGAAACAATCACTTACAATCGCAAGGACAAATCATAACCCACTGATACAGCAAGTGTTTTTATCAAATGTCAACAGACCCTAGGCGCGAATAAAAAATATTGACGCAGCATATGATGGATAGGTAAGGAAATATTTTT
>JAUXRH010000266.1 GCA_030682075.1 Nitrosomonas sp. | reverse complement strand
CCGCTTGAAGTGGTTTGATACCAGCACCTGAACGCCGATATCGGAGGGTCGATTCCTCCATCATTTATAGAGCTTAAGCTCAACTTCACGCAAATAGTTTTGCGCTTGTTGTGCGTCTGCAGCGCACTTGCGGTGTTCCCATCACTCTCTTGTGTAGCTTTCCATCTTCCATTTGCATCGGTGCCACCAACCAGCGCTCTATGTACAACCGTACCCATGCGAGTTCCGTGTGTTTATAGACAGCCTTCAGTAACAGATCATGACGAATATTATCAAATAGCCCTTTGATATCGAACTCAAGCACTCAGTTATAAGACCAACATCGTTCTCTTGTTATGCCTATAGCATCCAGAGCCGATTTATTTGGTCTGTAACCGTAAGAATCTCGCAAGAAGATACGTTCAACTTTAGGCTCAAATTCTAGTCTCACGACCATTTGGGCAACCCTATCACTCACTGTCGGCACACCCAGTATCCGCTCTCCGCCAGATTTCTTCGGTATGCTTACCGCTTTTACTGGCGGTGGAAAATACGTGCCCGATGATAATCGATTCCATATTTTATAGAGATTGTCCTTCAGATTCTTGTCAAAATCTTCCAGCGTTTGCGAGTCAACACCTGCTCCACCTTGATTTGATTTAACCAAGTCGTAGGCATGCTTCACAACCCGTTTTGAAATGGTAAATTGTTTTGCTTCCATTTAAGATTTCCTCCTGCCAGTAGGCAGTTGAATCAAAAACATAAGCAGCTTGATGCAACCCCTTCGCTCCATGTTCATTACAAACACTTCATCGCTACTACAAGTTGCTCCGTCCCAGTATCACACATCGGTACTCTCATACTCATAAATTCAGTTACTTGTATTTCTCCCTTAGCATTGTGATGACTGGTTCCCGCAGTTCCCATAAAGAGCCCAGTACAGAGTCATGCCTACTATACGCCGGACACCGCCTGCACAGCATTCGGAATTCACCTGCAAGCTTGTCCCGAGGGATCGAAACGCCCTCGGTTTTGATGTCATTCTCTGGATTACGACGCGTCAACATAGGTTCGTTGTAACTCATCTCTCTGTACCACACCTGCCGAACTATAGTTCGAGCTTTGACCTCAACGCTTATGACCATTACTCTTAATAACAGCCACTTGAGGTGGTTTGGGGCCGATTTCCGACAACAGACTCCGGTGGACCTACCACCATCTCTTCATGAGCTTATGCTCAAAAGTTAGCGTTTCATCCTAAGCTGCTAACTTCTGTGCCTGCGGCACACTCTCGATTTTCCAGCGTGCGCGCCCGGCGCGCATGAGTTGCATCAGATTCTCAGGTGTGATCGTAATGTCTGTTACCCAGGAAAAATGTTGGGTTTTTCCTGAAGGGTGGTATTCCCGGTATTCC
>JAUXRH010000265.1 GCA_030682075.1 Nitrosomonas sp. | reverse complement strand
ACTGCGCAAATGGGACAAGCGGTTCATATTACCCTGATTTTTCGTTGCATAGAATGACTATGCGCCTCAAAATCCGGCCAATCTGTCCTCGCTTTCCCACTTTGCTCGCTACGATCACTTAAGTCCGACAGACTCCTGGTGGGCGTCCATTCCATTACCTAGTCGAGGTCTCCAATTAATTCCAGCATATCCTTAACTGACATTTTGCCGCTGATGTCGCCGCCTTTCAGTAAGCTATTGGCCAGATCACGTTTATGTCTGTGCAGGTCGACAATTTTATCTTCAATGGTATCTTTTGCGACCAAACGATAAATAGTTACCGGACGTTTTTGTCCCATACGGTGCGCTCGATCAGAGGCCTGGTCTTCAACGGCCGGGTTCCACCAGGGATCCATATGAACAACATAGTCGGCTGCGGTAAGATTTAAACCGGCACCACCAGCTTTCAGGCTGATTAAAAATAAATCGCCCTGGCCGGATTGAAAAGTATTGACTGCGGCTTTTCGCTTCTGCATGGTTGTCGAGCCATCCAGATACTGATAGCTAATGCCTTTTCTGTCCAGCAGTTCCCTGATTAACGTTAAATGGGCGACAAACTGGCTAAATACTAATGCCTTGTGGTGATTTGCTATCAACTCATCAACCAGTGCTTCAAAGGTTTGTAACTTGGAGCTGCTGATATCGCTCTGCTCTAGAACCAAACGCGGATGACAACAGGCGCGGCGTAATTTCATGATCTCCGCCAATACTTTCAAGTGCTGCTGTCCCGGTGGTGCGGTTTGTGCTTGAGATTCCATCATGGTTTGCATGGCATTCCGGCGCAATGCTTCGTATAACGTGCGTTCTTCCACGCTGAGTTCAATATGCAGCGTTACTTCGGTACGCGCGGGCAGTTCGGTTAATACATCGTTTTTCAAACGTCTTAAAATAAAGGGCTGGAGTAATTTCTTCAGCCTTTGCTGGGTGGCATGATCTTTCTGGTTTTCAATCTTTTGCGCATAGCGTTCATTGAATTTTTTCAGTGATCCCAGTAGGCCGGGGTTAATGAAATTAAACAAATTCCACAGCTCCCCCAAATGATTTTCTATCGGTGTACCTGTAGTGATTATTTTAAAATCTCCCTGTAGGTTCATCGCCGCTTTGGAACGCTGCGTCAGTGGATTTTTAATCGCCTGAGCTTCGTCGGCAACAATGGTATGCCATAGTTTCCCTGCCAGTTTATCCGCTTCGGTTTGTAATAAACCATAGCTGCAGACGATCAAATCAAAGGGTCCCGCGTCATCCAGCTGTTGCTGGCGATCACCACTGCCAAAATAGCGGACATTGAGTGTCGGCGCAAAACGCTGCGCCTCTTCCAGCCAATTGTTGCAGACAGAAGTGGGCGCCAGAATGAGCGTAGGACCCCCAGTCGTTCGGGACAGAATCAAGGCCAGCGCCTGAATGGTTTTACCCAATCCCATATCGTCGGCTAAACAGGCGCCGGCACCCAGATGCGCTAGCCGCGCCATCCATTGATAGCCTTGTAGTTGATACTCGCGCAACTCACCCTGTAGGGTGGTTGGTAGCTGCGGGTCTAAATCAGCCAATGCAGAGAGTTTTTCTAATTGTTGCTGCCAGTGTTTGCCGGCCGTGACATTCATGCCTTCCGTGATGTCATCCAGTGCCTGCGCAGCCAAGGGATGAAAACGCAAATTCTCGCCATGCGCTTCACCGAAACCTGAAAGATCTTCCAGGCGTTGCCTCAGTTCCTGGGTCAGTGCAATAATCTGTCCGTCCTCGAGTTTTAGAAATCGACCGGGTGTTGCCGCCAATAAACTCATCAGGTTCTGCATCTCCATTACCTGATGGTCATCAATCTGAATCTCTCCAGAAACACTGAACCAATCCTTTTCTTTACGTACAGAAAACTGCGCTTGTGAAAGCCCGGTCTCTTTGCTGATTCTGATCGCTTTCCCTTTAGGCCATTCCAATACTGCAAAATCACCCAAGGCCTGTAGTTGCAACAATGCTTCCAGCGCCATCTCAGCATCATCCAATATCCATTTGGCGTTAGTGGTATGGTAGAGTCCAGGGCAGTTTTCTAAAACCTGATCCAGAAATTGTTGCTCCTGAGTAAAGTTACGGGTGGTTTGTAATTGCTTGCCGTCTATTTCAGCCAATACGGTTGCGCCACCGATACCTGGCTTATAGACAGGCCCACCATGAGAAAAAGGCTGGACAAAAATGTCTATTTGAATACCTTCTCCCACGGATTGCAAATGAAGATGCAGGCGACTATCCGCTTCAACCGCTTCCGCGCGACTGGATTGCCCCCCGATATCCGATTGCACCGTCAGCATCGAAGCGATGGCTGATATCGAATCAATGACCTGTTGCCTGGCTTTTTTAGGGACTAGAAGTCCTGATCGGCCAAGAATAGTAGCGACTTGATGGTGCTGAGGCTCAACCTTATAAACCAGAATATCATCGCTTGCGGTTCTTTCGAAAATAAAGTTTTCTTCGTCCTGTGGCGCTGGTGATAGTGCAATAAGTAGCTGATCCTTTTGTTCCGAAACCAGTAATTGTATTTCCGCAGTAGAAATGCTGATGGGTGAATCAAAATTACCGGCATCATTCCAATAGATGTTTGGGTGACCTGCGGCTTCGACAACGGCTCGCTCATTCAATTGATAAACTTCCTTTCGGTAGTAGCTGTAATAAGCATTTTCATAACCTAATTCAATGTGGCTACAAATCCGGCGGTCATGTTCAGTTAAATAATCAAATTCACCCAGGCTCTGATGCAGGCGCTTAGTTGCAATAGGGCGGCCTTTAGTCCAGCGACCATTTTTACCCAATCGTTGTTCTCTGGCGACTAAATAGATATCCTGATCCGCCATATCGACGATCCATATCAAGCGCAAAGCGCCATAATTTTCAGTGCCATTTATTTTCTTGATATCCGCGTTCCCCAGCCTTATCAAAGCATCAAGAGAACGTTGCCAGGGATCTACGCGCGGTAGCAGATCAATAATGGCATTAAATTCTGATGTGCTATATTTTTCGGCAATTTTTCTGGTCGTTGCATTGCTGACAGATAATCTTGCCAGTAAATTTGAGCTGACAGACGCAAACCAGAAGTAATTATTTTTATCTGCTTGATGACAAAATTTATTCAAATTTATTATGATGGTAGGATCTATTTTTACCTGCTCATCAAGTTCACCCAGCCAATGAAGTAACAAGGCACAAAATAACAGGTCGTAGGAAAAAGCATGATATTGAAAGAGTAAATGACTAATATTATCTCGCGCTCTGGCTTTTGCCTGATACACATCAAGCCCCTTAAGTAGTCTTTGCCCGGCAAGTTGGAAAAAGTCATGTGAACCCTGTTGCTTAATCGCCTGTTGCAATTGCTTCCTGAGGGTGAGCAGATTTTCTGTCGTCTGACTGCGCAACAAAGCCAGATGGAAAAAATAGCCCGCTTGACCATCAAGACAAATATTGCGTTTGGGATTCTCTTTTTTTAGTCGCTTAAAAGCTGTATCAAAGCAGGCCAATGATTCTTCATTACGATTTTGTAAAAACCGCAACATCCCCATTAACAGGTAAGCGAGTGCCGTATCATCCCCTTCCAGCAAAGCTTCCATGCCCTGTAGATCACCTCGAATTAAATGCAGCTCAATATATTGATGAATAACACATTTCGAGTGGTTTTTTGTTTCGCTAAAGGATTCATTCATCAACTGATATTGCAGGGTACAATGATGGACGTACAGGTGTAGCGATAACTGATAGTGTAGCAATACGGCCATTCGGATGGCGAGCGGTAGCTGGTTAAACCAATGAATATCAAAATCCAGAAAAAATATTTGATCCAGCACTTTAATTAAAAAGTCGAGATGGTCTCGTGCAAATTGCTCTAATTGAGTAATAAATGCCGCTTCATTGCGTTGATGCAGGTAAATTCGCAACTTCTTTATTTCATGCAGATGCGCGGAATTATAAAAAGAACTGGCTGTGTTATTTACGACCAGTGGCGCCAACTGACTAAAAATCACGGTCTTTTCCGCTGCTTTTTTTATCAGTGTTTCTGAAATCGCCTGGGCGCAAACCCAACCCGCATGAGTTTTGTCGATAAGCCCCAACTTAGCCAGTTTTTCATGTAACGGTTTGGCAACAATAGTGCGAGCCGCCGCTGAAACACAGCCTGATTTTGTCAACAGTTGTTGCAGTTGGGTCTGGTGAATTGGGATATAAATAATGGACAAGGCAAGCAGTATGTCTTGCTCATCCTGAGAAAGCTTGTCATAACGGGCAAGTAATTTTTTCTTCATTAATTTAAGATCTTGTTAGTGATAGTGAAAAATATTAACTGTAGGGCATCTCTAAAAATCCAGATTTGCGAGCAGCCGCTTTGCGGCTTGCCTGCTTACCCCGTTTCATCACAACGCTTTGTTACTCGCAAAAAATGTTTCCTTACCTATCAAACATATGCTGCGTCACCATTTTTTACTCGTGCCTCGTTTTGTTTAGAACTTTGAATTTTTAGAGGCGCCCTGTAATTATAAAGCAAATAGCTGTGTCCTGAGCGTGCAGTGGAATCAACAGATTGTGCTGAAGATCTTGCGAATTTACGGACTTAAGGCATTGAAGTACATAAGGATGAAGGGATAAACAGTAAGCCGCGTAGTGGTCACCGGAAAAGCCGGATTTTTAGAGCTGTCCTCAAGCTTATTGTTGTAATAATACCTGTAGCCTATTGTTTCTATTGGGGTCATGCTATCCTCACAAAAAGAGACTCAATTACCCAGGCTTGATTCTTCAAAGAATCATATTTATCCATGCATAGTTTTCAGCGGATATACCAGCTACACCGGATCATCTCTTCCCGGCGTCAACCGGTACCGCATCATGTTCTTGAAGCGCAACTTGAGTGTTCGCGCGCTACCGTCAATCGAATGATTGAATTGTTGCGTTTACATTTTAATGCGCCGCTGAAATATGATCGTAAAAGAAATGGTTATTTTTACGATACAACGGAAGGTGAAGCGTTTGAATTGCTGGGTATCTGGTTCGACGCGAATGAACTTTATTCATTACTTACCGCGCAACAATTGCTCGAACAAGTTCAGCCAGGGTTACTTGGCGACCATCTTAAACCGATAAAGCATCGGCTCGAAAAAATTCTTGCTGCCGAACACCTGAATCAGGGAGAAATTGCGAAACGCATACGTATTCTCCGTATGACCGGGCGGAATGCCGTCATTGCGCATTTCCAATCTGTCGCGGGTGCCTTACTGCAAAGAAAGCGACTGTTCATTCACTATCACAATCGCAGTAACGACCAGAAAAGCCAACGCGAAATCTCGCCCCAACGGCTCACACATTATCGTGATAACTGGTATCTGGATGCTTACTGCCATGAACGCAAGTCTCTGCGCAGTTTTGCGGTCGACCGTATCGTCTCCTCTCATGCACTGGATCAGCTTGCGCTTGACTTTACTGAAGCCGAACTGGATGAACACTTTGCCACCAGTTATGGCATTTTTGCGGGTAAACCCCGATATACCGCCGTGTTGCGCTTTACTGCTGAGCGCGCCCGCTGGGTAGCAGAAGAAAGGTGGCATCCACAGCAACAAGGAAAATTTCTTGCTGACGGCCACTATGAATTACAAATTCCTTATGCTGACCCACGCGAACTGGTGATGGACATTCTTAAACATGGCGCCGAAGTTGAAGTGATCGAACCAAAAAAATTACGTCATGAAGTGATTAACCAGCTACAAGCCGCAATAAAAAAATATATTTAGGGACAGGCTCAGGTTTTGAGCCTGTGGGTAGCGTATTCTTTGTAAGTATAAGAAGTAAGGGCGTCTCTAAAAATTCAAGTTTCCAGGCAAGACAAGTCGCGAGAAAAAACTTGAGCGTAGCATAGGGTTGATATGTAAGAGAAAATTTTTATGAGTAATGCCGTATTGCGACGAAACGGGGTAAGCAGGCAAACCGCAAAGTGGCTGCTCGCAAAATTGGATTTTTAGCGTAGTAATCGGCCTTCGACCGCAAAGCGTCAGGAAGAAACATGATGAAGTTAGTAACATAGATCTTTTTTCTTTTTTATATTTTTTATAATCAGTAACTTATAATTGTTTCTTGAAAGAGGTGCCCTTTAGAGTTTTCAATTTTCGATAATACTGGATGTGGAGTAAATAAATGCTTGGACGTCGCATGAAAAAATCACCAGAATCACTTGATACATCACTTCTGCCACTGAATCAGTGCCTGGCCAAATCACGTAAAATGGACGGGAAAACCGTATTGCCTGGGCGGCTGGTGCTTAGTCACTGCCAGATTGTTGGTGAAGTAGCACGCGCGATGATAATGCGAATGCCTGAATGGCTGCGTGCAGAATTGTTTCCTGCTGGCGCTGAATTAATCGCTGCTGCTCATGATATTGGAAAGGTCAGCCCGACTTTTCAGAAGAAAATTTATACCGCACTTTCTCAAAAAGATGAAGCTATCCTTTCAAGATTCAGAGCGTTTAATGCTGATACTGAGAAATTATGGGGAGGGCATGGCGGAGTTAGTCAGCTAACAGCAGAGGCTCAAAATGCCGGAAAATATATTCCGGAAATTCTAGGTCAGCATCATGGATTTTCGCCAAACTTGACTATGTATCAGGCAGCCAGTGACGTGTTTGGCGGACAATCCTGGCAAGCACAACGTATCGAATTACTAGCGCAACTCAAGCAAGTCCTGGATGCTGATTTTCCCATTGTGAAAGATGCGTTACAGGCGCGTGTACTTGCTGGGCTTACCACGGTTTCTGATTGGATTGGTTCCGGATCACTGTTTGAAGACCCTGATGGCGAGTGGCAGCCAAGGATCGAGCAAGCATTGGATGCCGCAGGATTCATACAGCCACAGCTAAAATCTGGTTTAAGTTTCTTTGAGATATTTGACTTTACACCCAAAGCGGCTCAAATCAAGCTGATCGAGGCAGCGAATCAACCTGGCGTGTATGTGCTCGAAGCCCCGATGGGATTGGGGAAAACCGAAGCTGCACTTTATGCGGCTTATCAGTTGTTATGCAAAAAGCTAGCCACAGGCATTTATTTTGCACTACCTACTCAGCTTACTTCCGACAAAATCCACGAGCGAGTAAATACATTTCTAACCCGGATTTTGGATGATGAATCACCGCATAAACAGGCTTTGCTCGTCCACGGGAATGCCTGGTTAAAACAGTTTGAAATGGGTGAGGAAGGCAACCCGGGTGGCGCGTGGTTTGTCCAGGGCAAGCGCGGAATTTTGGCGCCATTTGCAGTGGGCACGGTCGATCAGGCATTGATGGCGGTAATGAATGTCAAGCATGGCTTTGTTCGCACCTTTGGCCTGGCGGGCAAGGTGGTCATACTGGATGAAGTACATTCTTATGACAGCTTTACCGGCACGATTTTAGATGCACTGGTTAAGGCGCTACGTCAACTGCACTGCACAGTCATTATCCTGAGTGCCACGCTTACCCAGGAACGCAGAGCCAATTTACTCGGCATCGCGCCACAAGAAACTGCTTACCCTTTGATTACTGCGCAACCTAATAATGACGATCTTGCAGAAATTGCTGTTGAAGTTATTCCTGATGTTTTGGTAGCCATTGCTCATCAACCAGAAACTAAAGCCATTGAAGAAGTTTTGCGTCGAGCCGAAGAAGGACAACAGGTATTGTGGATAGAAAATACAGTGAAAGAAGCGCAAGATCTTTACAAAAAATTCGCTGCTCGCGCGAGCGAGATCGGCGTGGCGTGCGGCCTATTGCATTCGCGCTTTACCAAGACTGATCGTGCCGCCAAAGAGAGTGATTGGGTAAATTATTTTGGCAAAGGCGGAACTGATACGCGCACGCAGCAAGGCCGCATTCTGGTTGGCACCCAAGTGCTCGAACAGTCCCTGGATATAGATGCGGATTTTCTTGTTTCCCGTATCGCGCCCACCGACATGCTTTTGCAAAGGATGGGGCGCTTGTGGCGACATGAAAAAACCCGGCGTCCGCCAACAACACAGCGCGAGGCCTGGATAATCGCTCCAGATTTGGCAACGGCTATCGCCTCCCCTGAATCAGCTTTTGGGGCAACGGCAAAGGTTTATGCGCCTTATGTGCTTTGTCGCAGCCTGAAAGTTTGGCAGGATCTCACGCAAGCACGTCTACCCGGTCAGATACGTGAATTGATAGAGGCGACTTATTCCAGGCAAGATGAAGCCGAGGATATGGCTAAACACTTACATCAAGTGGAGGTCGTGCGAAACAAGCTTGAACGCCTGGCACTGCTGGGATTATCACAAGGTGGCACGACATTACCTGAAGAAAAGGCGCAAACCCGCCACAGCGAGTTGGAATCAACCGAAGTACTATTGATTCGTTCTTATCAACACGATCAGAAGAAACAAGGAATTTGGGTTACTTTTCTCAGCAATGAACAAATATGGGTTCCCTATAATGGTCGTTCCCTGTTGCGTAAAAAATGGCGTGAGATCAGTGCAACGTTGATACAAAACACATTAAAAGTTGCTGATTATCTTGCACCCAAGGCAATAAGCAAAACCCAAATCCAGTGGCTCGGTGATTACTTCTATCTGGGCAGGCCCGAATATGATGAAAGCGTCATGCTGCGAGTGGCGCTGGTCGATGAAAGTGGAACTGTTAAATCGCTTGATAATAGCGTGGTCAATGACAGCTACCACCTTAACTATGATGCACTGATTGGTTATCAAACCAATAAAAAATAGGGAAAAATATGACTACAGAAAACCGCTTTAACCTGATTGATGAGCCCTGGATTCCAATTGTGGATGTGGGGCAAGTTAGTTTAAAGGAATTGTTCAGTCATGCAGACTATCGCGCATTGGGTGGCAATCCTGTACAAAAAATTGCCCTGACAAAACTTCTATTAGCCATTGCCCATGCTGCATATACACCCGAAGATAATGATGATTGGGCTAAATTGGGGGTGGATGGGGTGGCGAAGAAAAGCTTGGAATATCTTGAGCGCTGGCACGACCGATTTTATTTATACGGCGAGAAACCTTTCTTGCAGATGCCAACTATCAAAGCTGCTGCTGTACAAAATTTTGGTGCGGTACTGCCTGAAATTTCCGCTGGCAATACGACTGTACTTACTCAGTCCCAAGTAGAAAAAAACTTAACTGATGCCGATAAGTCTTTGTTGATCTTGCAGTTAATGGGTTTTGGTTTAGGCGGTAAGAAAACCGATAATTCAGTCGTTCTCTCGCCAGGTTATCAAGGTAAGTTTAACGACAAAGGCAAGCCTTCTACGGGCAAGCCAAGTGCATCTATCGGTTTTTTAGGGTTTTTGCATAATTATTTGCAGGGAAAATCTTTACAAGAAACCTTGTGGCTTAATTTATTTACCCAGAAACAAATCTCCGATCTGCCTGTATTTCCTCAAGGAATGGGAACGGCACCTTGGGAACAGATGCCTGTAGGTGAAAGCTGTGCAATTGCAGAAGTATTAAAATCCGGCCTCATGGGTCGGTTGATTCCACTTTCTCGATTTTGTTTATTGGCAGAAAATGGTTTGCATTATTCCGAAGGTATTGCGCATTCTGGATATAAAGAGGGAGTTATTGATCCCAGTGTATCAGTAGATTTTTCAACGAAAGATCCTAAAGCTATTTGGGTAGATCCTGAAAAACGTCCTTGGCGATTATTAACGGCATTGCTGAGTTTCTTTTCCCAAGTCAGCAATAAAGGGTTTGATTGTTATCAGTTGCGATTGAATATGGGGCGTGCCATTCAGCAAATACCTACCATTGGCATTTGGTCGGGCGGTTTGCGGGTCAGTAGCAACGCAGGTGAGCAATATGTGTCAGGTTCAGATAATTTCGTGGAATCGATAATTCAGCTTAGAAGCAGTATGTTGGGTGAGATTTGGTTTGCCAATCTACAACTTGAAATGGATGAGCTGGATAAGCTTTCTAAAATCGTTTATGGCGCAACCTTCAATTATTTCAAAAGCCAAAATATGGAAACCAAGGACCAAGCGGCATTGGCCAGTAACCTGTTTTGGCAACTATGCGAACGCCGCTTTCAGGATTTAGTGAGTGCCTGTGATGATGCAAAGCAAGCTCTCGCCATGCGCCCGATTTTTGCCCGGTTCGTCCACAAAGCTTACGATACCTGTTGCCCTAATGACACCGCTCGTCAGCTGGATGCCTGGGCAAAGAATCGTCCTGATCTAAGAAAATATCTTAAAAAACCCACTAAGGAGGCAGTATGAATATTGATACGGGGTACACGATGCCCAAAACCGACGCGCCTCGCAGTAAAAGCCTTGCATTCGTGGACTACATCATTAACCGCTGCCAGGCCGACAATGGTTTGCGTGCCGCACTCAAGCGCGCTGACAACCCCGCCACTGAATATCAAAGCTGGGAGGTATTGGCAGGCTTCAAGGTAGATTTAGAATACGAAAACCAACGCTTACCCTATGCGGCTATTGGCGCCGCTATTGCCCGAACAAAAGCCGAGAGAAATGGTGCTGCCAAAATCGGATCAGCGATTGCGCGTTGTTACGAAGATGGCAATGCCAGTGACCAAGCCAAAGCCAAGTTACGACGCTTGTTAGCCTGTGATTCCGTGCCCGAAGTCTGTCGTATTTTACGTCCACTGCTTAGTTTGATTGAAGCTAAGGGCAATGTTGTTCTGGACTATGCCAGTTTGCTTGATGATTTGCTGTGGTTTAGCCATGAAGCGAATCAGCTTCGTATCAAGGCGCGCTGGGCGCAGGGTTTTTACGGTAAACCGGCAGAGGAGAGTAAGGATGAGTGAAGATATATTGGCCTATGCCAGTGTGCTGCACTTAAGTCGCGCTGACATGAAAATCCTGAACATCAAGGATGCTTACGCCCTGCACAAGGTCATCTATGGTTTGTTTGCAGATGTACGTACTGATGCCGAGAAACAAACCAGTATCGCCAGCGGTATTACTTATGCGGACAAAGGTGGTGATTTCAATGCCCGGCAGATCCTGATACTGTCCAATCGCAAACCGCATCAAACACCACAGTTTGGCGAAGTGAGAACCAAGCCCATTTACTCAGATTTTCTAACCCACGATCGCTATGCCTTTGAAGTTACCCTGAACCCTGGCAAACGTGATAAACAAACCGGTAAAGTCGCGCCGATTCGTGGGCGCGAAGGTATCGAGCAATGGTTTAAGGAGCGTGCGTCAAAGTCCTGGGGGTTCAGTATAAATCCTGAAAACCTGCAAACCGAGAAAATCAGTGTACAAATCTTCGAGAAGTCGGGAAAAACCATAACGCATGGCAGTGCCGCGCTCAAGGGTGAGCTTACCGTCATTGACCGAGATCGTTTTATCCAAAGCTTTACCCAAGGTATAGGTCGGGGCCGCGCATTCGGTTTCGGATTATTACAAATCGTGCCTTTAACCGCTGTTTAATATTAAGCCGTAATCCATTCACTTGAAAGGTAATCAAAATGACCATCAATAACCCACTCAAAAATGTACGCATCGAATTTCATATCCTGCAATCCTTCCCCGTCACTTGCCTCAACCGCGACGATGTGGGTGCACCTAAAACCGCCATGGTTGGCGGTGTACAACGCGCTCGTGTCAGTTCGCAGGCGTGGAAGCGACCTGTACGGTTAGCGATGCACGAATTGGGTGTAACTCATGGTACGCGCACAAAACTTATCAGTAAATTAATCGCCGATGCTTGCCTAACTAAAGGCGCAACGCCTGAGCAGGGTAAAGCTTGTGGCGATAAAATTGAAGGTGCATTTATCAAGAAGAAGGAGATAAAGAAGACGAAAAATGACAAGGAGGCTGCCGTAGAAAATGACGCGGAAGAAATAACGGCAGAGCCTGCTTCTGAAAAAACAGATACCTTGCTTTTTTTGAGTCCAAATGAAGTAACTATTCTCTCAAACGCCTTTGCAGAAAATGGGTTTAACCCAGATGCAGTGATTACACAGAAGGACCAGAAAAAACAGGCCAAGCAAATTGCTGATTTAATCGGCAAAGTTTCTGAAGCAATTGATGCGATGGATATTGCACTTTTTGGACGCATGGTTGCACAAGCGGCTGAATTGAACGTCGAAGCCGCCGCGTCATTCTCCCATGCGATTTCTACTCACAAAGCCAGTAACGAAGTTGAGTTTTTCACCGCCCTGGATGATCTTGCCACCGAACCCGGTTCTGCCCACATGGGCAGCCTGGAATTCAACTCTGCCACTTATTATCGCTATGTGAGTCTGGATTTGGGGCAGCTGTGCCAAACCCTGGCAGGGCAAAACCTGCCGGATGCGGTTGAAAATTTTACCAAAGCCCTGTTTGTGGCAATACCGACCGCACGGCAAACTACCCAGTCGGGTGCGTCGCCTTGGGGGTTTGCCAAAGTGTTGGTACGAAAGGGACAGCGTTTGCAAGTTCCATTTGAAACGGCGATCAAGGCTAAAGATGATGGTTTTGTTCAGCCCAGTATTGATGCTATGACTGGTTACCTGGCCAAACAAGAAAAATTGCACGGCAGCCTGTTTGGTAAACAGGCCGAATATACCTATGGGCAGGATGATAGTTTTAATATTGATGATTTAATCGCCGCGCTAAAAACACATGCCACGGCCTGCGTTATTGAGGGCAAAGCGGATGAGTAATCCTTATTTATTGTTGTGGCTTGAAGCTCCACTACAGTCTTGGGGTTCTGATTCAAAATTCGGACGACGGGATACACAAACTTTTCCTACTAAATCGGGTGTACTCGGCTTGATATGTTCGGCATTGGGTGCAGGCGGAGAGCAACATGCACTATTGGCTGAATTTGCTGTGCTTAGTCAAACGGCGATTTCGTATGTACGCAGCAAACAAACACGGGAGCCCTTGCTACGTGACTTTCACATGGTCGGCAGCGGCTATGACGATCAAGATCCATGGCTGAATTTGCTCATTCCCAAAACCAGCGAAGGCAAGAAAGCGGTAGGAGGAGGTACCAAAATGACCTATCGCTACTATTTGCAGGATGCCGTTTTTGCTGTGGTGCTTGAAGTGCCCGCTGATAAAGCCGAAATCATTGCGCAAGCCCTGCAAAATCCCGCTTGGGATGTTTATCTCGGGCGCAAAAATTGCGTGCCCACCGACTTTATCTATCGCGGAATCTTTGATAATGATGCAGCAGCGCTTGAGCAGGCGAGTTCAATTGCAATGGAGAAACAACGGATTGAGGATTTTCGGGTGTTGCACGGTGCGCTGGATGATAGTGAGGCAGATGAGGTTTTTACCATCAATGACGTTCCCGTGCAGTTTGGTGAAGATAAACGCTACCGTGATCGCCAAGTGAGTTTGATATATGCCCGATGATACTCAAATAAATAATACGCCGGAAAAAACGCGTGCTAACCGTCTGCTTATCAAAGTTACCCGTGACAGTCTTCCTCAGGTTAAAGACAAATATCCATTTATTTACTTGGAACGCGGGCGGTTGGAAATCGATGACTCCAGTGTTAAATGGATAGACTGTGAAGCTAATGTCGTGCGTTTGCCCATTGCCACGGTCAACTGTTTACTACTGGGTCCAGGCACCAGCATTACCCACGAAGCAGTCAAAGTTATCGCGCAATCGAATTGCAACGTGTGTTGGGTGGGAGAAGACAGTCTGTTGTTCTACGCCAGCGGGCAAACACCCACAGCGGATACGCGTAACATGCGCGAGCAAATTAAGCTTTCCGCTGATGCTAAAAAATCAGCGGAAGTTGCGCGGCGCATGTTCGCCAAGCGTTTCCCCGAAGCCGATTTGGTGGGCAAATCTTTGAAAGAAATGATGGGTATGGAAGGCTACCGTGTCCGCGCTTTATATGAGCAAAAGGGGAAAGAATACGGTGTAGGCTGGAAAGGACGCAGTTTTACACCCGGCAAATTTGAACTGGGTGATATCACTAACCAAGTACTCACGGCCAGCAATGCCGCACTTTACGGCATTTTGAGTTCAGCTGTGCATAGCATGGGCTACTCGCCACATATCGGCTTTATTCATTCCGGTAGCCCCTTGCCATTTGTGTATGACTTGGCCGATTTATACAAAGAATATCTCTGTATTGATTTGGCTTTCTCGCTCACGCTTGAAATGGCGGGGGACTACAACAAACACAAAGTATCTACCGCTTTTCGTCAGCGTGTTATCGAAACGGATTTGCTGGGCAAGATAGGCCAGGACATTGAAGCCATATTAGGAGTGAGAAATGCTCGTCGTGATCGCCAATGATTTACCGCCTGCTGTGCGCGGACGCATGAAGCTATGGTTTATTGAGCCACGACCTAATGTATTTGTATCTGGCGTAAAAGATGCGGTTGCTAAAAAAGTAGTGGATTATTTGCACGAACACTGTCCGCTCGAAAGCGGTTTGATGATTTTCCGGCGTATTCCAGAAACACCTGGTTATGAAATACGCGGTATAGGCGATACTAAACGCAATCTTGCCGAAATTTCTGGTTTGCAATTAGTGATTGAAAAACAAATATTGACTGAACCTGTGGGTTTAAAGTTTTAGTATTTCAGTACAAAGAGGTTTAATTGCTAGAGCACAACTGGTAGTGTTTTAGTACTGCTCTTTAACAAGTTGTTGCTGTCTTCCCCACGCCTGTGGGGGTGTTTCTTATTAACATATGAAATTCCTGATACTTATAGTGTCTTCCCCACGCCTGTGGGGGTGTTTCTTTGCTTTTGTCGCAATTATTTATTTCTGCACAGTCTTCCCCACGCCTGTGGGGGTGTTTCTTTGCTTTTGTCGCAATTATTTATTTCTGCACAGTCTTCCCCACGCCTGTGGGGGTGTTTCTGTACGACCAGACCGCATGATTAGTTTTACCCGGTCTTCCCCACGCCTGTGGGGGTGTTTCTTTCCTGAGTTAGGGGATTGTTTGCTCTCTTATGTCTTCCCCACGCCTGTGGGGGTGTTTCTTTAAAGCTAAAGAATATTCATGATCATGTGGAGTCTTCCCCACGCCTGTGGGGGTGTTTCCGTTTTGTAATAAAAATCTTGATTTAAGTGTGAGTCTTCCCCACGCCTGTGGGGGTGTTTCCTGCTCCCGATTGGTATTTACAAAAATACGGTTGTCTTCCCCACGCCTGTGGGGGTGTTTCTGAACCAGCACCCCATGATGTGTGAGAAAAAGTGTCTTCCCCACGCCTGTGGGGGTGTTTCTATCAATATCTGTTTCAACAGGAGGTAATGACGGTCTTCCCCACGCCTGTGGGGGTGTTTCTCAGGAGGATTATTGATTAAGAGAGCAGGCCACGTCTTCCCCACGCCTGTGGGGGTGTTTCTAATGAACAGGTCGATCGAACCGTTGTGGGTGGGTCTTCCCCACGCCTGTGGGGGTGTTTCTGAGTTTTATATCAGCGCAGGACGCGCAGATAAGTCTTCCCCACGCCTGTGGGGGTGTTTCTCGAGTATATTAAACATGCTGGAAGATAAAGCAGTCTTCCCCACGCCTGTGGGGGTGTTTCCAAAGCGCGCCGCTAAGCGTGATGCCGAGTGGCGTCTTCCCCACGCCTGTGGGGGTGTTTCTCGCCAAGGGCCGTGAGGTCGTGCTGGGCAAGAGTCTTCCCCACGCCTGTGGGGGTGTTTCCTCGCACAAGGCGCAAGACCGAACGCGGTATTGGTCTTCCCCACGCCTGTGGGGGTGTTTCTGCACCCCGGCGGCTGGTGCTGATGATATCCCTGTCTTCCCCACGCCTGTGGGGGTGTTTCTGACTCGGCATCAGTTTTGCCCGTGCCATCTTCGTCTTCCCCACGCCTGTGGGGGTGTTTCCGCATGGAAGCAGCGCGCAGGCGCTAAAGAATAGTCTTCCCCACGCCTGTGGGGGTGTTTCCTTGTCAACGTCCAATTCGCCACCAGCGATAACGTCTTCCCCACGCCTGTGGGGGTGTTTCTTCCTTGTGTCTTCCGGTCTTATACCTCCTAGCGTCTTCCCCACGCCTGTGGGGGTGTTTCCTAAGCGGCGCTCCCCGACCATTAACCAAGTCGGTCTTCCCCACGCCTGTGGGGGTGTTTCCAGCCACCAAGGACGAAAGCACAGACAAATTTTGTCTTCCCCACGCCTGTGGGGGTGTTTCTTCACACTCCAGATTGTCTCGCGCCGCATCTTGGTCTTCCCCACGCCTGTGGGGGTGTTTCTCAAGCTGGGATGATGGGGCGTGCGCTAAAAGAGTCTTCCCCACGCCTGTGGGGGTGTTTCTCGATGTAGAGAGTAT
>JAUXRH010000255.1 GCA_030682075.1 Nitrosomonas sp. | reverse complement strand
GGCGCCTCTAAAGCAGCATGGCATCCAGCAAAGCATGAGCCGGAAGGGCAATTGCTGAGACAATGCCGTGTCGGAAAGCTTCTTCCATACCTTAAAAACAGAATTGATCCATCATCAAACGTTTCATTCTCGGGAAGAAGCCAAACAGGCTGTGTTTGAATATATCGAAGTGTTTTACAACCGGGAGCGATTACATTCAGCTAATGGATATATATCGCCCGTTGACTTCGAGTCGCAGCAAAATGCGGCTTAACTTTGTGTCTGGAAAAGTGTTGACACATCAAACAAGGGGGGAGTTTAATCACCAGCGGACATTATTACTTGGGGCTAACACAGGAAATCAAAATTCCTCTGGTTCCGAGTCTTCCTTTAATTCCGGCTTATCATGAATTTGATCTAATTTTCTTTCAGAATCGTTAAGCGTATGAGAGATTTTGGGTGTTTCGCATACGACGTCCATATTTTGTGCGCGATGACGTAAGGCATGATCCATTAAAACGATGGCCATCATGGCTTCAACGATGGGGGTGGCACGAATTCCAACGCAGGGATCATGCCTGCCGTGGGTCTCTACAATGACAGGATGTCCATTTTTATCGATAGATCGCCGCCCTAAGCGAATACTTGAAGTCGGTTTAATCGCAACATGAGCAATGATATCCTGACCCGTAGAAATCCCTCCTAAAATCCCGCCGGCATTATTACTTAAAAAACCTTCCGGCGTCATTTCATCCGAGTGTTCTGTCCCCTTCTGGCTCACACTGGCAAATCCAGCACCGATTTCAACACCTTTAACTGCGTTAACGCTCATCATCGCATAGGCAATTTCAGCGTCTAACCGGTCGTATACCGGCTCACCCCAGCCAACGGGCACACCTTCTGCGACCACACTGATTTTCGCACCAACGGAATCACCTGATTTACGCAGTTTGTCCATGAAGGCTTCAAGTTCAGGAACAAAGTCTGTATTTGCAGCAAAAAATGGGTTTTTACTGACATCTTCCCATTGTTTAAATGAAATTTCGATGGATCCCAACTGTGACATATAGCCCCGTATCACGATGCCATATTTTTTACTTAACCATTTTTTCGCAATCGCAGCACCTGCAACTCGTACGGCTGTTTCGCGAGCGGATGAACGACCGCCTCCTTTATAATCCCGTATGCCGTATTTCTGCCAATAGACATAGTCTGCATGCCCGGGACGGAAAGTGTCCATAATCTTACTGTAATCTTTACTGCGCTGATCTTCATTACGAATCAGTAAAGCAATCGGTGTCCCCGTCGTTTTGCCTTCAAATACACCCGACAGAATTTCAACGGTATCTGATTCACGTCGTTGCGTGACATGACGTGAAGTCCCAGGTTTGCGTTTATCTAATTCTTGCTGGATCTCTGCAACGGTGATTTCCAATCCCGGGGGACAGCCATCGACGACACAACCAATTGCAGGGCCATGAGATTCACCAAAGGAAGTAATACAAAAAAGCTTACCAAGCGTGTTACCAGACATTACTTTTTCTCGTGAGAACAATGTTTCAAGTCTAACATATGAACGCGTGATTTTCTGTAGGGGGTTTCCCGGATTGTTATTGGAATTGAGGTAAATCAATAATGAAAATCTTTCATCATGTTATACCTGCAGGTAAAATGCAGAAGGATAAATTAAGTAATTGTCTAAATAGCGTCTAATTTATGGGAGATAAACAGCCCGATGCTAAAACGAATACATTCTGCATTCAACTATTTCGGATCAAATACTGGGAGCCTGCATGAGCACAACACAAATTAAAGAATTTCTGACTGGCCTGCAAGATAGCATCGTCAAGGGGCTGGAACAGGTTGATGGCAAAACGTTTCGCCGTGACCAATGGGATCGTCTGGAAGGTGGTGGCGGATTAAGTGCGGTCATAGAGGAAGGCCATGTTTTTGAACGTGGTGGGGTTAATTTCTCTCATGTATTTGGCAGTGGATTGCCCGCATCTGCGACAGCTGCCCGTCCTGAATTAGCCGGTCGCACATTTGAAGCCTTAGGGGTATCACTGGTATTGCATCCCCGTAATCCCTATGCGCCTACGGTGCATATGAATGTTCGCTATTTTGAAGCACGTAAAGCGGGTACTGAACCCGTTTGGTGGTTCGGTGGCGGGAAAGATCTAACGCCGTATTATGGTTATGAGGAAGATGCCATACATTTCCATCAAACGTGCAAAGATGCACTGCAGCCATTTGGCGCAAACTATTATCCCGATTTCAAGAAATGGTGTGATACTTATTTTTATTTGAAACATCGGCAGGAACCACGGGGTATTGGCGGTATTTTCTTTGATGATCTGAATCAACCAGATTTTGACACCTGTTTTAATTTAACGAAAAGTGTCGGCGATCATTTCTTGGCTGCCTACGTCCCGATTCTGGAAAAAAGGATTAACACGCCATTTACTGAAAAGGAGCGTGACTTCCAAGCTTATCGTCGTGGTCGCTACGTGGAGTTTAATCTGGTTTGGGATCGTGGGACGTTATTTGGTCTACAATCGGGTGGTCGGACTGAATCCATTCTTATGTCCCTGCCCCCCATTGTAAAATGGCGCTATGACTGGAAGCCTCAGGCGGGTAGTGTTGAAGATAAACTCTACACTGATTTCTTGATTGGTAAAGATTGGATATAGTTTATCTTGCCGCCGTATTGAATCAAGGTGCCCTCGATCGATTTAGCTGAGAAAATGGATTTTCATTCAGTGAGGATATCCCGAATTTTGTGTAACCAAAGATCAGGTTAATGAAGAGCTGTCGGCCCCGTCAAATTGGGTTGATTTAGAAAATCAATCAGCGCTTTTGCGGGTGTTCTGTGTTTTTCCCATTACATTAAATAATTTGCGATCGCCACGAATTGCGCCGTAGACAAATTTTCTGCTCGCAATTGTGGATCAATATTAAGGGCGATCAGTTGTTCTGCTTCAAGATGACCACGCAATGCATTACGTAGTGTTTTACGACGTTGTGAGAATGCACTGGCAACTATCTGCGCAAATAATTCTTCATTTTGCGCTTTATTAACTGGCTGTTTAATTGGAAACATACGAACAATCGCTGATTCTACTTTGGGAATGGGATAAAAAGACTCGGGTGGTACAATAAAAAGTTGCTCCATTTCAAAACGATATTGCAACATGACGGAGAGTCGCCCGTAATCCGAAGTGGAAGGTAAAGCCACCATTCGTTCGACGACTTCCTTTTGCAGCATAAAATGCATGTCTGAGATGTTGACTGCGAACTTACTTAGATGGAATAAAATCGGTGTGGAAATATTATAGGGCAAGTTACCGACTATACGGAGAGCATTCCCAATCGATGAAAAATCGAATTTCAGTGCGTCTGTTGAATAAATTGTTAACTTATCATGCGAATATTCCTGGTTTAGTCGTTCGACAATATCACGATCAAGCTCTACAACATACAGATGTCCAAGGCTTTGTAGCAAGGGTCGCGTTAACGCGCCAAGACCTGGACCAATTTCCACCAATTGATCATTTTCATGGGGATTAATAGCACCAACAATATTGGCTATGACTTGAGAATCGGTTAAAAAGTTTTGACCAAAACGCTTACGTGGGATGTGCCGCATAATCAGAACACTTTCAATGTCATATTGTTAGGAGCCTGTTGACTTACATGATCGGAGTGAGCGCCGTTGGGAAACGAAGATAGATTGCCGAATTTTTAGGCGCTTGGTAATTCTAAGCAAAGAAAATCGGAGCAATATAAACAACAAGCCCGTTTCGTACAGTCGCTTAGTCCCAAGTCCAGCAGACATTCAGGCACTAATCAGCGCTCCGTACTTTATTTCTGGCCAAAGAGATCGCCATATCAATAGCTGCCATTAGACTGCCCGACGCAGCACGCCCGGTTGCAGCTAAATCCAATGCTGTGCCGTGATCGACTGAAGTGCGAATAATGGGTAATCCCAGCGTAACATTAACACCTGCACCAAAACTCGCGTACTTCAGTACCGGCAACCCCTGGTCATGATACATCACAAAAATACAATCATATTTTTTTAGCTGCGCGGGATTAAATAAAGTATCCGCTGGTAAAGGTCCCAGTAAATTCATACCTTCCTTACGGAGCTTATCCAATACGGGAACAATGGTGTCTATTTCTTCTCTTCCAAGATGGCCGGATTCCCCGGCATGCGGATTTAATCCTGCAGCGGCAATACAAGGATTGTCAATATTAAAACATGTCACCAGATCATGATGAATAATGCGCAATTTATGCTCCAGGCTTTCAAATGTGATGGCTGCCGCGACATCTTTCAGCGGCATATGGGTTGTTGCGAGTGTGATTCGCATGTTACCCCCCACCAACATCATCACTACCTGACACCTGGTTAGCTCGGAGAGGTACTCCGTATGCCCAGTAAAAATAATACCGGCATCATTGATTACGCCTTTATGTACTGGCGCCGTAACCATTGCATCAAATTCTCCCTTCAGACATCCTTCAACTGCGAGCTTTAAAGTTTCTAAAACATAATGAGCGTTAGCGGGATCAAGTTCTCCTGGATGAACTGGTTGATTTAATGGCGTATGCAATACTTGTAGATGACGCGCCTGATGCATGGTTAGGGCTGATGATTCAGCATCACTCAATGTCAGTGGCAGTTGTAATAACCGTGCGCGCTCAAGTAACAATTCACGGTCAGCGATAACAATTAGATTACAAGGTAACTCTTGTTGTGCAATCTGTACGCACAAATCCGGGCCAATTCCAGCAGGTTCGCCGGCAGTGAGTACAAGCGCAGGGAAAAAATAAGGTTCTTTCATCTCGTCCGTTCAGTCGAATTTATTTTCTTCGAAACGATATTCAATGTATGCCTCATCGCGTAATTCATGCAACCATTCCTGGATTACAACATCGGCTTTTCGTGCACGAATTGACTGACGTGCGACTTGTCTTTGACGTTCATCACTGACATTCTGGGTACGGCGTTCTATCACTTGAATTAAATGCCAGCCAAAAGGACTCTGTACCGGTTCGCTAATCTGTCCGGGTAGTAGCGCATTCATTGCACTCTCAAAATCCGGCACGGTATCGCCAGGAGAAACCCAGCCCAGTTCACCACCTGCTGAAGCGCTGCTATCATCGGAATGAAGTTTGGCGGTCTCAGGAAAACTGGCGCCGCTGTCAATACGTTTTTTTAATTGAATGATGCGTTGATGCGCATCATTTTCAGATGTCAGTTCGTTCACCTTAATCAGAATATGTCGCACATGTGTCTGATTTATTATCACAACAGGCACTTCCTGTGCACGCCGATCAAGCAATTTAAGGATATGAAAGCCAATGGGACTTTGAATTACCGGTGATAATTCACCAGGCTGCATCGCCGTCAATATTTCTGCAAACCTTGGACCCATTTGTGTCACGGGTCGCCAATCGAGCACGCCGCCTTTCATATTATCTTCAGCATCAGAATATTCTGCGGCAACCTGGGCAAATTCAACATTGTCCCTCAGCTTTGCCAGTGCCATTTCTGCACGTTTTCGTTTCTCTTCAATTTGAAGCGCATCACTATGTTCCGGCAATACCACAAGAATGTGGGCAATAAGATATTCTTTGTTGCCAACGGAAGAAGTTTGTTGAGTACGCAGGAAATTGTCTACCTCTCCTTCAGTGACATTAACCTGATTACTCACCTCACGCTCTTTTAAACGAACCAGAATGACTTCATCCCGTATGTCATTGCGAAATCTGGTAAAATTTATGCCATCTTTTTCAAGTGCGGAATAAAAGGCCTGTACGGAAAGTTTATTTTCCTCGGCAATACGGCGTATTGTTTCATCAAGCTCACTTTCATTGATTGTTAATCCAATTTCTTTAGCACGTTGTAACTGAATGCGTTTAACTATAATAGTTTCCAGTATCTGAGTTTCCATTGCCTCCTTGTCAGGCGGTTGAACACCCTTCTGCAGCAATTGCTGGGTAGTTTCCGCAATGACTTCGTTCAATTCATTCCGTGTAATCACTTCTTCATTTACCACTGCAACAATATAATCAACTGAAGAGATACCCTTATCAGAACTAGATTCGTCTGCATTAACGATTCCAGTCACCAACATGATTAATATGATAAAAATTATAGAAAAAATATTTATAGGCATAAATTTAAAAACATCAGATAGGATGCGTCGATAATCGCCGTAATCGATTAATTAATCCTGGAGTAACCAGGAATATTTTGTTCCAACACCGTCAGTGGATTAGTACCGATGCCCATTAAGCCATTTAGCTCAAGCTGTAAAAAGAGTGCGGTAGATGTTCGCTGTGTTGCCGTTGTAAATTGCTGAAGAACAAGACGTAACGCCCAGCAACAAGATTTGTACTCAAATCCGGCTAAGCCTGCCAGTAGTTCATCATCATGTAGAGAATAATTAACGCGCGCCACACCATTCAATTTAACCGTGAAAGGCCATTGAACCGAAGCATCAACCTGCTTCAGAATATCACGTGTAAAACGATAGCCAAGATTTACCACCTTACCCAGTTCTGGCTGGTAACTCATACCCGTACGAACTTTCTCGGAACGAAGTTGATTTTGGTCAAACTGGACGTTTGTATCGGTACTGATTGTTGAAGTGATACGCCCAGAAATCGCAGCAATCAGATCTGCTCTACCACTGGTTATCTGCGGGGAAGTCAGCGTTACTCTACGATCATCAAAGCGAAACTGTTCCCCAACCGCCATTCTTAAACGTTCAATACCAGTATCTGGTTCAATAAGGCGAGAAGTCAGAGCCATCGTAACCTGATTTGCATCATTGATGCGATCATTACCACTGAATCGATTCTCAATCAGCATCTGAGCAAAACTAAAATCCGACTCAGCAGAGTCAAAATTTGGTAACTTGTTTTGATTACTATATGGGATATAAACATAAAAAACACGAGGTTCAAGGGTCTGAACATAATGATTTCCTCGTACTGCCATATCGCGTTCAAATACCACGCCACTATCTAAACTTACGATGGGCAAGGCTCTATCCAAGGTTTTCTCTCCCGAACCAGCAGAAGAAGAAAGGTCATAGCGCGTATAATGTAAACCAACTTTAGGTGTGAGATAACCATATGCATTACTTAAGGGAACACTAACATTTGGGAAAAACGTGAGACGTTTACCATCCACGAGGGTTGGGTGTGAGAAATTTGTCCAGCTACTGGTTAAATCAAGATCCATCCCTGCAACATTGCGTTTAATTGCATTCATAGTTAACTGAGGTAACCGTTTATATGGCGAAATAAACAATGCGAGAGGATCCTGAAGTGTTTGGAAACGTTGTGCCATTGCAGTAAAACTCAATGTTCCACCTGTACCCAGCGCACCTTGGTATGACGTTTCTACTTGCTGTAATAAATTTCTTGTACTCGTCATTGCTAAATTATTTGCTATATCACGAAAAAACAGGTCATCAGAAACTCTGTTATAAGCTAGATTCCCTCTCCAACCATTACCCAAATATTGGGAGTGACCAAACGCCAGGCCATAACGCGTTTGATTAGTAACCAGGTCATTGGGTAATACATCAATCAGCAAATTGCCGTCCAAACTTTTTCCCAAATACCGAAGTTCGTTATTAATCATCAAACCTCGCTTAGACATGGCTCTGGCAGAAACAGTTGCATCAATATTGGGTGCAATATTCCAGTAAAAGGGGATAGCCACTTCTGCCCCATTTTTGGCGGTATTACCAAAGATAGGGGCTAGCATTCCTGATTTTCGCTTTCCACTAAATGAAAAATCCATCCAGGGCAAATATAATATTGGCACATCCTTAAATCGAATACTGACACCGCGCGCTGTACCAATCTGTTTATCATTATCAATTTGCAAATCTTTAGCGCGTATAAACCAGTCATCATTGCCTTCCGGGCAGGTGGTATAACTACCATTCTTTAAGCGATAATGATCTTTTCCCTCAAATAACAACAAATCACCCGTTCCTCGTCCGCCACCCTCTTTGATATGATAACGTGGTTGATCTAGATGCCCGATCTCAGTTTCCAAATTCAGCTTAAGATTGGTCCCTTCAAGTATGTCTTTAGATCTTTCAATATGGACATTACTTGCAACCTCTGCATCATTAGTCGCCTGAAAATATTTCATCCGATCAGCAGAGATAACCACCTCTCCACAACTGAGTTGTGCCTTGCCGACAGCTTCTATTTCTTGCTCATAGTACCCATGAATAAGATCCGCTTCGATGAATACAGGCTTTCTCTTCGGCTTAATAACCTGCGCTGTCGAGTCAGGCTTTTTATCCAATTCAACTGATAACCCATCTGCAAACAAATCGAATGGAAGACAAATAAGGATAAATAGTAAAATAAATGATCGGAATAATTGCATTTTCATGATTTGCATATTGATGCTGGAAACAGCGTATTATGTCTAAAAGCAGTAATGTCGCTAATTCCAGTTCTTCCAGTATTCCGATTTTTATGGTTGCAGATAGATTTGATAATTCAAATAGAACTGACTCAAGTAGATAGCAATTACGGCTAGTGATGATGATTGTACTATCTCTCCTTGGAGTCTGTCGGTCTTAAGGTTGATCTACTGCGCCGCTCGACAGGCTCCTAGCCAAATTTGATATCAAGTATATAGACGCTAGCCAGATTTCAAGCTAATCTCTGGAACAAACAAGAAAACAGCTTCATATTTTACCCATTTCTCTTTACAAAGAATCACTGTGCATCATATATCTGATTATTTACACTCGCTTATCTACTTTGTTTTTTATCATCGCAGAAAAAGTCAGACAGATGCTTATGCTTATCAAACAAGTTTGATACCGTAGCTTCACCTTAACCAGATATCAGTTTTTTAGTAAAGCCAGGTATTTGCCTTTTTAGTGCTGAAAATTTATTTATGCTCAATCTTGAATCTTTATTTTCTGCTGATGGCATCCTCTCCCGCCATATTCCAGGGTACCGAGCACGCTCCCAACAACAGGAAATGGCACAAGCAATTGCCGATACCATAGTAAACAACCGTATTTTAGTTGCCGAGGCAGGAACAGGCACAGGTAAAACCTTTGCTTATCTTATTCCTGCATTATTAGCAGGGGGCAAGGTTATTATCTCCACTGGAACAAAAACATTACAAGATCAGATTTTCAGCCGGGATCTACCGACGATACGCGCGGCACTTAAGGTACCGGTTACGGTTGCGTTATTGAAAGGACGCGCTAATTATATCTGTCATTACCATCTGGAAAAAACCATACAAAATGAGCATATCAGTTTTATCAACCGAGATGAAATAAAGTTTCTAAAGTTAATAAAAAACTACAGCAATATCAGTAAAACTGGTGACAAAATTGATTTGCATGAGGTTCCTGAGAATGCGGCAATCTGGCAGCAAGTAACTTCTACACGAGAAAATTGTCTTGGTTCAGAATGTCCAGGTTATAAAAAATGCTTCGTTATGGAAGCGCGAAAAAAAGCTCTTTCAGCCGATGTGGTCGTGGTTAATCACCATTTATTTTTTGCTGATGTTATGTTACGCGATGAAGGGGTATCTGAATTATTGCCCGCCTGCAATACGGTAATTTTTGACGAAGCGCATCAATTACCAGAAACAGCGAGTTTATTTTTTGGCGAATCTGTGAGCACCGGCCAATTACTGGATCTTGCCCGCGACAGTAAAGTTGAAGCATTGCAACAAGCCAAAGACAATATTCAGTTACCAGAAGCCATTGCTTCAATGGAAAAAGCAGCACGTGATTTGCGATTATCCATTACGGACGAAAATACCCGCTTAGCGTTAGCTATCATTAAGGAAAATCAAGCATTCGAATCCGCCCTGGATCTTCTGCTGGAGAAGCTGACAACGCTAACAAGCTTGCTGGAAAGCCAAGCAGAACGCTCCGAAGGACTGGAAAATTGCTGGCAACGTGGAACTGATATTCTCAACCGTATTGAGCGCTGGCACAATCAAACTGAAAAGGATGATTTTGTACGTTGGGTCGAAGTCTATAGCCACGCACTACAGCTGAATGCAACGCCCTTATCCATCGCTGAAATATTCAATAAACAATTAACCGCATCACCACGTGCATGGATTTTTACCTCAGCAACCTTATCAGTAAAAAAAAACTTCTCTCATTTTAATCATGAGATGGGGCTTACTACCGCGCAATCGACTTGCTGGGATAGTCCTTTTGATTTTTCCAGCCAGGCTTTACTATATGTTCCAACAGGCTTACCTGAACCAAATAGCCGGGAATACACTGAGCAGGTAGTTAATGCAGCATTACCTGTTCTGCGGGCAAGCCACGGCCGTGCATTCTTTTTGTGCACTAGTCTACGGGCGATGCAGCAAATAAATGAATTATTACAAGAAGCATTTGAACGCGAGCAGCTTGACTATCCCATACTAGTGCAAGGTCAAAGCTCCCGCTCCAATATGCTGGATAACTTTCGCCAAATAGGCAATGCGGTTCTAATTGGAAGTCAGTCTTTTTGGGAGGGTGTGGATGTACGAGGTGAGGCACTATCATTGGTCGTCATTGATAAGCTCCCGTTTGCTCCACCCGATGATCCAGTGCTTTCAGCACGTATTGACAAACTAAACAAAGAAGGACGTAATGCCTTTATGGAGTATCAATTACCACGCGCCATCATCAACCTAAAACAAGGTGCCGGTCGATTAATTCGTGATGAAAGTGATCGGGGTGTATTAATGATCTGTGATCCACGGATCATTACAAAATCTTATGGCAAACGCATCTGGCAAAGCTTACCCCCCATGAAACGAACTCGACAATTAGCAGATGTGGAGAAATTTTTCTCTAAATCGTAAGCCAGCTACATGAAGACAGTAAAATTAATATTCGTTGATAAACTTAGCCTGAACATTGCATAAACTTTCTGTCACACATTTTTGTTGCTGCTCCCCTGTTTTTTTGATTTTCAGGCGATATCTCCCCCCCTACTGACAAGATTGAGCGTGAACTGGTTATTGGGAAGGGATGAGTGGCATCGTCTCGTGAGCCGGACGTGCCAGGTTATGGAGAGGTCGGCATGGCAGATTTCCTGCGGGCTGAAACGAGCCGTTGACAGACTTTTGTCAGTAGCGTCCTGACCGGACAGGCGTTGGGTAGGTGCAGCAGCCCCCGGTCTTTGTACTGTTTGACGCGTACGGCAATCTTGAACAGCGAAAGGATGACGGTCTTTGGCTGTGCGCTCGCCAGTTCGGTATCGCGCAATCCCAAAACGCGTAGCTGCTGGTGCAGGACATAAGCAGCAGCCGTCAGTAATAGGCGTGCAAAGTTAGTGAGGAAGCTCGAAGCCGAGGTACGGTCTGACTTCAAATCGGCCTTCACTTGTTTGATCCAGTTCTCCGCTTGTCCACGCTGGCAATACACCTGCTGGTAGAGCGCGCTGGGAGTGGGGCTGCGCAGTGACGTGACCACGTAACGTTGATTATCTTTGGCTGGCAGCCCATTGTTCCCCGTCAGCGCCTCGGCCTTGAGCACCACACGATGCGCTTGCGGCCAGGACTTGGCGGCATAGTCGAATTCACCGAACAGGCGCACTGACGACACGACTGGCCCCATCCCTTGAACCACCATCGACTGATGCAACGCAAGATGACCGCGCACATTCTTCATCAGTTCCGGATTGGAGAAATGCCCGTCGCCGCGCAACAGGATATGGGTATGCGGCCAGTGCTGGCGCAAAACATGCGGCACTCGCTTCATGATCATGGCATTCTCGGCACCCGTCGGGCGCTTGCCGGGGCGCAACATCATCGGTATGATCAATATCCAGCGTGATGCTGCTCGGTGCCTCGCTGTAAGTGGCGACAAACTGTTCGATCAATGCTCTGGCTGTCCGATAGAGGTCACTGCGGCGCAGCGATCCCTCCAGGCGGCAGTGCGTTGCGCCACAAGCCAACGGATTACCGGCATCCAGCGGTGCGCGTCCTGCCGCCAGCTTGAACAAGCGGGTCGGCGCGCAAGGTATCGGCATCGTTGCCGTCTTCATAACCTGAGACGATCTGAAATATGCGCTGTTTCAGCAAATCCCGCAGGGTGAGTGATATAGCGCGCATCGCGTGGGTCGGAAATCGCCGCAGTCAGGCGATCAATCAGGCCGATACGATGATCGACTGCATCCAGTACCACGGCACCAAAATCAGAAGAGAGCTCCCCTCCAGCAAAGTCGGCGCGAACTGTGAAACCAGGAATGGAATTAAAGCAGAGTTGTTCTGGGGCAGAATTGGCAGCAGGGCGAGTAATTACAGGGCACCTCTAAAAATTCAGAGTTCTAAACAAGACCAGGCGCGAATAAAAAATATTGACGCAGCATATGATTGATATGTAAGGAAATGTTTTTTCGAGCAACGAAGTATTGTGACGAAACGGGGTAAGCAGGCAAGCCGCAAAGCGGCTGCTCGCAAATATGGATTTTTAGAGGTGCCCTACAGGCATTTTTTACGAATGAGTTTATTGATAATGTACATTATATCAAATACTTGGAGTGTTATTTGTCCGTTTTATGCAATGTTCAGGTTAGTGCTCATGCGTAAAAATATAAATTTTTATTTACTGTTTACTTGATAGAACACAATAAATCTGAGGATGGAATATAGTAGGGTAAATAACTTAATGGTTTATTTAGAGGAATTGCCATGCGCCTAATACAACGCCAGCTTTATAGTGACCACCATCATTTTCAACAGCTATTGAATTGTCTAAGTAAAGAAATTGATTGTTTTGATTTTGACAACCAGCGCGAGGCTAATATGGCGATCATTCTCAGTGCGTTAGATTATCTTAAAGTATATGCCGATCAATGGCATCACCCAGCAGAGGATATAATTTTCAATCATTTATTAGAAAAAAAGATTATTGAAACTAAAATCATTAAACAACTTCTAGAAGAACACAAAAAGATTGTTCTGGAAACAGACCGGATCAATGAATTATTTTGTACAGCTGCGGCTGACTGTATTGTTTCAGTAAATAAGTTATTGGATGGAGCACGTAATTTTATCAAGCTACAACGCGCCCATCTGGAAAGAGAAAATGAACTTATTTATCCATTAATGGATAAACTTTTCAGTGAGAAAGAATGGAAGGAAATTGAAATACATGTAAAAATTCAGGCGGACCCACTATTTAACAAGCCATCGAAAGTTGAATATGACCATCTATACAAATATATTTTAGAATTAGAGGATAAAAATGAATTTTTATGATATTGATCTAATGGGCATCTCTAAAAATTCAGAGTTCTAAACAAGACCAGGCGCGAATAAAAAATATTGACGCAGCATATGATTGATAGGTAAGGAAACATTTTTTGTGAGCAACGAAATATGGATTTTTAGAGATGCCCTTAAGTGAAAGTTTCACCAAATTTTATTTTTGCGATACCACATACTTTCTTGAATCACAGATTACAAGTATAATTCAGCTCCTCCCCATTTCACTGCCAGGTTCCGCAGCCTATTGGCAACCTTTCGAGGATCGGAAATAAATGAAACCCTCCGTTCGTATTGCAGTCACTGGCGCATCAGGTCAGATTTGTTACAGTTTGCTCTTTCGTATAGCATCTGGTGACATGCTTGGCAAAGACCAACCAATTGTCCTGCAGTTACTTGATATTCCAGAATCACAATCTTTATTTGATGGCATCGTAATGGAGTTATACGATTGTGCTTTTCCATTGTTAACTGATGTAATAACAACTGACAATCCTAGAATTGCATTTAAAGATGTTGATATTGCCATCCTGGTTGGAGCGCGACCACGCACTGCAAATATGGCGCGTAAAGATTTACTTGCAGCAAATGGCCCCATATTCACTGAACAGGGAAGAGCGTTGAATGAAGTTGCTAATCGCAACGTAAAAGTTCTGGTCGTTGGTAACCCTGCCAACACTAATGCTTACATCACGATGAAAAATGCCCCAGACATTAAGCCTGAAAGCTTCTCGGCAATGTTAAGGCTGGATCATAATCGTGCTTTGTCACAGGTAGCTCGAAAACTTTCGCGCCCCGTCTCAGAAATTAGCCGGATTATAGTTTGGGGCAATCATTCCAACACACAATACCCAGATTTAAGTTATGCACAGGTCGGTCACGAAAATATTGCCTCTTATATCAAAGATCCAGCTTGGATAAATGATTATTTCATACCGACTGTACAGAATCGTGGAATGGCAATTATCACAGCACGCGGTGGAAAATCCAGTGCTGCAAGTGCAGCTAATGCTATTATTAATCATATACATGACTGGATATTTGGCACAAGAGAAAACGATTGGATTTCTATGGGTATACCATCAAATGGCAGTTACGGCATTCCAGAAGGCGTCATTTATAGTTTTCCGGTCACCTGCCACGCGGGTATCTACCAGATAGTCCAAGGTCTTGAATTAAGTGATTATAGTAAAGAGAAGTTAAAAATAAGTTACCATGAATTAGTTGAAGAACGTGAAGCAATTAAACAGTTACTTGGATAATCTCGTGCGTGTTTAAAAAGCTTGCGCAGATTAATAAATAGTGCATGGTTAATTCTATGATTTCATCAACTCGAAGCTATTAGAATTCTTTCCTTCCTGGATCTGTGAAAAATTCCTCCGCTGGGTTACGTTTCCGTAACGCCATAACCACTGAGAAACCGCTGCAGATTGCTGGATGCATCCATGCGTATGCCGCATGCATGGCAGAACAAGTTGGTTTCAAAGCGTTATATCTTTCTGGTGGGGGTGTTGCCGCTGGCTCTCTTGGTGTCCCAGATCTTGCCATTTCAACTTTAGACGATGTTCTAACCGATGTGCGTCGTATTACGGATACTTGTGATTTACCATTATTGGTTGATGTAGATACTGGTTTCGGAAGCTGCCTGAATATCGCACGTACCGTGAAGTCAATGATTAAATTTGGTGCGGCCGCTTTACATATTGAAGACCAATTTCTAATAAAACGTTGTGGTCACCGACCAGGTAAATTTATTGTTAGTAAAAATGAAATGACAGATCGCATTAAGGCTGCCGTTGATGCCCGAACAGATCCTGATTTTGTAATCATGGCGCGTACCGATGCACTGGCTTCTGAGGGTCTACAATCGACGATTGATCGCGCCTGCGCCTATATCGAAGCAGGTGCCGACATGATATTTCCTGAGGCGGTTACTGAGCTTACTATATATCAGCAAATTGCAAATAGTGTGAAAGTACCTGTTCTTGCAAATATTACGGAATTCGGCAAAACGCCCCTTTATACTGTTGAAGAACTCGCATCCGCTGATGTTTCGTTGATTTTGTACCCTCTCTCGGCTTTCCGCGCCATGAATGCTGCGGCACTTGAGGTCTATCAGGCAATTCGCAATGAAGGTACACAAAAGAATGTCGTCAACAAAATGCAGACCCGCGACGAACTCTATGAATTTCTTAATTATCATACATTTGAACAAAAACTAAATAGCACATTTCTTTCATATTCTTCAACAGAAACAAAGAGTGATTAAATCTGTTATGACTTCAAGTACTGGAACTAAGAAATCTGTCTTACTCTCAGGTATTGAAGCTGGAGATACCGCCATTTGTACTGTAGGAAGAACGGGGGACAATTTATTTTATCGGGGTTATAACATTCAGGATCTTGCTGAAAACTGTGAATTTGAAGAAATTGCTTTTTTGCTCATTTATGAGAAATTACCCAACTTAGCAGAATTGGCTGAATATAAGATAAAACTTAAAGAGTTACGCAATTTACCTGTCAGCATTAAAACAGCATTAGAAGCAATTCCAGCATCAGCACATCCAATGGACGTCATTCGTACTGGAGTTTCTTTTCTAGGAACAATATTTCCAGAAAAAAATGAAGTGTCAGTCAATGACGTACGTGACCAAGCTGACCAGCTACTTGCGTGCCTTGGATCCATTCTGCTCTATTGGCACCATTTCTCACACAATAATCGCCGCATAGAACTAATAACGGAAGATGATTCAATTGGTGGGCATTTTCTACATCTTCTACACGGGAAAACGCCAACAGAATTATGGATTCATGCAATGCATGTCTCTTTTATACTTTACGCAGAACATGAATTTAATGCTTCCACCTTTACGGCCCGTATCATAACAAGCACAGGATCAGACTTTTATTCCGCTATTACTGGTGGCATTGGTGCATTACGTGGTCCGAAACATGGAGGAGCTAATGAAGTGGCATTAGAGATTTTGAAGCGTTATGAAAATCCTGATGAAGCTGATAATGACATACAACACCGTATAGCAAGCAAAGAAGTTATTATCGGTTTCGGCCATCCGGTCTACACTGTTGCCGATCCACGCAACATGATAATCAAGAAAGTTGCAAAAAAACTTTCAGAACAATCCAATGATATGAAAATATTTGATATTGCGGACAGGATAGAAACCGTTATGTGGGAAACAAAGAAAATGTTTCCAAATCTAGATTGGTTTTCTGCAGTAAGTTATCACCTCATGGGCATACCAACGAAAATGTTTACCCCTTTATTCGCAATCTCACGCACCAGTGGGTGGGCTGCGCATATTATCGAACAACATAGAGACAACAGAATTATACGACCATCTGCGCACTATATCGGGCCTGGGGATAAGAACTTTGTGCCAATTGAAAAGAGAAGTTAATTGCTATTGTGATCGGAGTTAACTATTCAAGGTCTTAACGCAATCGAGGACTTCTTTTACATGGCCAGGTACTTTTACGCCACGCCATTCGCGAACTAATATGCCATTACTATCTAGAACAAAAGTACTCCGTTCGATACCACGAACCTGCTTACCATACATATTCTTCATCTTAATAACCCCGAACAATTGACAAGCAATTTCTTCAACATCACTTAATAGTTCAAAAGGAAATGCCATTTTTTCCTTAAACTTTTCATGAGATTTGAGGTTATCACGCGAAACACCTACAACTATGCAGTTATGTTCAACAAATTCATTGTAGCTATCACGGAAATGTTGACCTTCCGTAGTACAACCTGGTGTATCATCTTTCGGATAGAAATAAATAACAAGGTTCTTGCCGACTGCATCTGACAAATGGAATTTCTTGCTTCCAGTCGATAGCAGTTCAAAATCAGATACTAATTTGTTCAACATGACAGTTAAATTATTAGAAATATTTGAATTTGTGACCACGGAAAAATATAGGATATATCAAAATATTTAAAGGGCACCTCTAAAAATTCGGAGTTCTAAACAAGACCAGGCGCGAATAAAAAATATTGACGCAGCATATGATGGATATGTAAGGAAATATTTTTTGTGAGCAACGAAGTATTGTGACGAAATATTGATTTTTAGAGGTGCCCTAAAGCCTACAAAAAGATTATCTATAATAATCCTGTTCTGTCATCTTGATAATCCCCCACTTTGAAACCTAAAGTCTAATAGTTTTCAGCCTACTTACGGAACTTGCTGATCAATAACAATTGCAATATTCTTTTCACCTAGCTTAACAGGATGACTAAATCCTTGCAGATCACCTCTGGCAGGAACGGCCTGGCCCGATTTACTAATACGTGCTTCAACAACAACCTTTGGAAAGCTGGATATTTTCATTGTCGGCGTCATTGCCATTTCATCATTTAAAGAAAATGAAGTCGGCAAATCATTTACATTCAAGCGTAATATAGCCAGTGGCATTTTTGGTCCTGTTTCGGCACGGGCATAAATAAACAAAGTGTCACTGGCTGATGCTTTTGATGCTAATGACTGACTTAGGGTAACCGTACCAGAAATAGATGTACCTGTTCCAGCATCCGTCGTCGGGTCATTAGAAGAAATTGCAGCAGTTGCCTTCTTATCTTGTGCTACAATGGAGCCTTGTGGTTCTGTGGACAAACCTACATTATTATTGTTATTGGAAGCCAATGATCTTGCATCAGCAATACTTTCAGTAACTGAGTTTGCCAATTGTGAATCAACAGGAATAACAGCTAATAACCTTTCCCAATACTCAGCTGCCTCATTGAATCTTTTTTGTTCAAATTCAACCGTGCCAGCCAATGCTAAGGCTTTCGGATATTCAGGATCAATACGTAATGCCTCATGAATCATTTCTGTTGGTTTACCAGCCAATCCACCTTGATTAGCCATCGCTAAAACATCTGCATAATCACTAAGTAACTGAGGGCTATCTGGAACTAACTCAATCAACTTTGCATATGTATTACTGGCATCCTCAAAGCGGTTCATGATGGCATATGTTCTTGCCAACATGACCCATCCTTCTATGTCTTCCGGGTCACTTTTAAGTCGCATAACAAGATTGTCAACGACAGATGTAAATTCTGCGTGGCCCCCCACCTCAGTCTCTCCCGTTTTTGCATGTTGCATCTGTGTCGCATTAGCAAGTTGTGCTTGAGGTAACAAACCGCGTGTATCACCTAATGTCATATACAAAAAAACAGCTGATAGTGGAATTGCTAGCGTTAAAATTGAAGATGTCGCAATGTTGCGACTCTTCTTCTGTACTGTATTTTTCATTGGTCTTTTCTCTGGAATATCCTGTAACATGCGATGTTGTAATTCCTGTCTACTTTTCTCATACTGTTCATGAGATAAAATGTCATTATCAAGATCAGCCTTAAGCTCAGCTAATTGATCTCGATACACACTAATATTAGCGTCATCCGGGTCTATGCTTTTGGATTCATCTTCTCTATTTCGTAGTAACGTGGGAAGAATAAATAACAAAGCAACAACAATAAAAATACCCGCTATAATCCAGAAAGAAGTCATTCGTTATTACCTTTATTTATTTTCATTCAGTAAAGCTTCCACTTGTTTTTTTTCATTCTCTGATAAAGGCACGGCCTCTTCAACCTGTAGCCTGCGGCGCCTGAGATAAATTATCAAATAAGCCAATCCGCTTATAAATAGAATGAGGGGACCAAACCACAATAAGAATGTCGTTGGTTTTATTGGAGGATCGTAGAGCACAAAATCACCATAGCGCTCAACCATGAATTCAATGATTTCCTGATCAGTTTTATTTGCTCTTATCTGTGCGCGAATTTCGCGCCGTATATCATTGGAAAAGTCCGCATGTGAATCAGCGATTGACTCATTCTGACAAACCAAACAACGTAAATTTTGAGTTAATTCGATCATTCTTTTTTCAACAACTGGATCCTCAGCTACTAATGGCGCTTCATTTCCAGCCCAACCAGTTAAAGGTACTAGAAATAATGCCAAAAGAAACGATGCCAATAACAGCTTTACTCTTAACTCCCGGCGTGCACTACTACGACCCTCGTTCTGCAGTTTAAATGCTTGTCTGTTATTTAAATGATTCATCATGATTGCCCCTGTAACTCTTTTACAAGTGGCAGGATTGTTTCCTGCAGTGACTTTACAGTTACCGGGCCAATTTGTTTGTGGCGAATAATTCCCTGCTTATCAATAACATACGTTTCCGGCACACCATAAACACCATAATCAATACCCACCCTGCCATCTGGATCAACAATACTGACTGTATAAGGATCACCGAATTGTCTCAGCCATTGTATAGCGGTATCACGTTCGTCCTTATAATTAAGTCCGTAAATTGGAACAATACCCGCATTAGCCACATGAACCAGCAAAGGATGTTCATCTCGGCAAGCAACACACCAGGAGGCCCATACATTAAGTAACCATACCTTACCCAGATTATCCTGTGATGATAGCTTCTTCTCTGGTTCATGTAATTGCCGCAACTCAAAAACAGGCGCTGGTTTATCGATCAATGGTGATGGAACCTGACGCGGATTTAGTGATAGGCCAACAAACAGGAATACGACCATAATTAAAAACGCAACAAGTGGCAGCATAAAGCGCATCATACTTTTCTTGCCTCCGTCTCCGTCATTAGTACTGGATTATTGGGTACTGTGCCCAAATCCACATTAATAACCTCTATGTTTACATTTTCTTTATTCCCGCCTTTTTCACTGGACGATTCGCGTTTCTTAAGTATTTTTACCCGATAGCGTCGGTCTGTTATAGCCAGGATTCCCCCCATAGCCATCAAGATACAACCAAACCATATCCAGTCTACAAATGGCTTATGATAGACTCGAACGACCCATTGACCACCCGCTAATGGTTCACCCAATGCCACATAAAGATCTCGAAACACACCCGTATCAATTGCCGCTTCAGTCATCGCCATACCAGATGCATTATAGGTCCGCTTTTCTGGATGCATTGTTCTAATAACCTTATCGTTTTTTATGACATCAAGGTCGCCTTTAACAGATTTATAATTTGGGCCAACTACATCACTTACCCCGTTAAAACGAAATGTATAACCACTGACGGTAACTACACTGCCAATATCCATGCGCACATCTTTCTCAGTTTCATATCCATTAACAAACGTTACACCGATAATAAATATTGCAATACCTAAATGTGCACAATGCATTCCATAGTAACTTCTGGATTGTCTGGAAAATTTTGTAAATAACCCACCTTGACCACTGCTTTGCAAACGTTGTTTTACATTCACTACGATACTGGCAATTACCCAGAAGGCAAGCATCAACCCAAAGCTCACGAAAGGCTTCCATTCACCCATAAAAAATGGCATGATCAAGGCAGTCGTAAGACTTACTGCAAAAGCCCAACGTAGGCGTACTGCGAGTGTTGGCAGGTTTGTTTGTTTCCATCGTGCAATAGGACCTATACCGATCAAGAAAACCGCTACCGCCATAATGGGAACAAATACTGCTTCAAAGTAGGGGGGGCCAACAGATAATTTTCCAAGACCCAGCGAATCAATAATCAATGGATAAAGTGTGCCAAGCAAAACACTACCAGCTGCAACCATTAACAATAAGTTATTGGCAAGCAACATTGACTCACGTGACAATAAAGAAAATTTCCCTCCTAAACCAATTTTTGGTGCTCGCCAAGCAAATAGCAAGAGTGAACAACTAACCACTATGACCAAGAATGCTAAAATGAAAATGCCGCGTTCAGGATCCGTGGCAAAAGCATGTACCGAAGTTAACACGCCAGAGCGAACTAAGAAAGTGCCTAGTAAACTTAATGAGAATGTACAAATTGCAAGTAAAATGGTCCAGCTTTTGAAACTCCCTCGTTTCTCAGTCACGGCTAAAGAATGCATCAGTGCAGTACCCACTAACCACGGCATAAACGATGCATTCTCAACTGGATCCCAGAACCACCATCCGCCCCAGCCTAATTCATAATAAGCCCACCAGCTACCGAGCATGATACCAACCGTCAGAAACATCCACGCAACGGTTGTCCAAGGTCGTGACCACCGCGCCCATGTCGCATCCAGTTGACCACTTAACAAAGCAGCAATAGCAAAAGCATAGGCCACAGAAAAACCCACATAACCCATGTAAAGCATGGGGGGGTGAAATACCATTCCTGGATCTTGTAGTAGTGGGTTAAGATCACTTCCTTCCATTGCCGCAGGGAGCAGACGATCAAACGGATTAGAAGTAAACAACATGAATAGTAAGAAACCAACACTTATCAGACCGAGTACACCCAGCACCCGTGCCACCATTTCATCGGGCAAATGACGACTAAACACACTAACTGCAACAGACCAGCCTGCCAACATTAATACCCATAATAGCAATGAACCTTCATGCGATCCCCAAGTCGCAGCAAAACGATATTGCAAAGGTAGTTCAGTATTGGAGTTTTTCGCAACATTAAGAACAGAGAAATCACTGCTGATAAAAGAGTAAGCAAGGCAGCCAAAAGCGATAGCTATAAATACAAACTGTCCTTGTACGACAGGGCGGGCTAACGCAATCCAGGAAGGAATGCCACGTGCAGCTCCAATAATAGGCAGTGTACCTTGTGTCATTGCTAATAATAACGCAAGAATTAGGGCAAAATTACCAATTTCTGGGATCATAATTTGAGTTTATAAATTAAGGATTATTGGGTAACTGAGGAAGCCAAACCAAGAAAAAACCTGATCTGTACTAAACCAGGAATTTTATTATTGTGTAAGCGCAGCCTTTTGTGCTTTAGCTGCCTGTTCCAGCGCCATTGCCGCCTCAGGAGGCATATAGTTTTCGTCATGTTTTGCCAGTACTTCATCAGCTTCAAAAACTCCATTAGCTGACAATCTTCCTTGAGCAACAACACCTTTACCTTCTTTAAATAGATCTGGAAGAATGCCGGTGTATACAACCGGTATAACTTTGGCATTATCAGTTACTGCGAAGCTTACGGTTATATCACCCTCGCTACTACGTTTAATACTACCCTCTTCTACTAGTCCACCAATACGAAATCTTTTATTTATTGGCGCTTCGTTAGCGGCCACTTGGGATGGGCTGAAAAAAAACACCAAATTACTTTGAAAAGCATTCAGAACTAATATGGCAGCTACACATAGCGCGGTTACACCTGAAGCTATAATTGCAATTTTTTTATGGCGTGGTTTCATTTTCTATCTCTTTTGTTGTTGGTTCGTGAATCAGACCTCGCTGTTTCTGTAAAGTTCGACGACGTTTTGAAACTAACATAACCTCCCCCACTATACAGACAAACGATACGACGTAAGATCCCCACACATAGAACCCATAACCGCCCATTGCAAAAAATTCTGACCAGTTTTCCCAATTCATCAAGCAGCCTCCTTCTCATGCAACTCGGCTACCCAGGCAGTATGACGTTCGCGTTCAAGAATAATGACTCTTGACCTTATCAGTGTCATGGCAATAGCATACATCCAACATGCCAACGACATTATAATCATGCCAAGGAGCATGGTTGAAGCCATCTTTGGCGATTGCGTCAGACTAACTGACGCGCCTTGATGCAATGTATTCCACCAATTAACCGAGAAGTAAATTATGGGTATATTGACCACACCTACCAATGCAATCACTGCGCCTGCCTTATCTGCCCGACGTGGATCATCAATCGCTGCTTGTAATGACATGAAACCAATATATAGAAATAACAGGATTAATTCAGATGTTAGCCGCGCATCCCAAACCCACCACGTTCCCCACATTGGCTTGCCCCATAAAGAACCGGTCCATAATGCAAGGAAGGTAAACATCGCCCCCGTTGGTGCAATAGCAGTTGCTATCATAGATGAAAGTCGTGTATTAAAAGCCAGGCCTATAGCAGCCCAAAATGCCATTACTAAGTACAAGAACATGGACATCCAAGCTGCTGGCACGTGAATAAAGATAATACGGTAAGCCTCACCTTGCTGAAAATCAGTTGGCGCCACAAAGAATCCAATGTAAAGTCCTGCAATCGCAAGTAAAACTGCGGCAACAGTGAAAATTGGAATCAATTTACCGGCAAGAGAATAATAAGTTGCAGGGGAAGAATATTTAAACCAGTTAATTGCCATATTTAATATTTTATATTTTATATTTAATGCCGAATAATGACTTTAAGCTACAAAATTGTAGCCAGTGATTTTAAACCATAAACCTAAAATCAAGAATTTCTTTCTTTATGATTGTAGGGGAATCTATTGGTGCTATTTAAAATAGTGCGGATATTGCGCCATGTTAATAACTAGATAGTGCGGGAACAATTTATTTTAATTAAAGCCCCTATTATTCCATTGAAATACGTAAAGATGAAGCAGTTGCCCACGGTGAAAATGCAACCGCTACAAGTAAGAAAGCACCCAGTAGTGAAAAATGTGCGCCATATCCCAGTCCTGCGCTACTCGCCTCCACTGCGCCAGAACCAAAAATCAATACTGGAATATAAAGCGGTAAAACGAGCAGCGAAACCAGCACGCCCCCACCCCGTAAACCAAGCGTTAGCGCAGCACCAATTGCGCCAATTAGACTCAATATTGGTGTACCAAGCAACAATGAGGCAGTAAGCACAAATAAAGCATCTGCAGGCAAATCATACTGAATACCCAATATGGGTGCCATTAATACTAATGGCACCCCAGTTACCAACCAATGTGCAAGCGCCTTTCCTAATACCAATAAAAACAAAGAGTGGGGTGATAACAACATTTGTTCCAGCGTACCATCAAGATAATCACTTGAGAACATTCTTCCCAGCGACAACATTGAAGCTAATAGGGCAGCAACCCACACAATACCAGGTGCCATCGTGCGCAACATGTTCATTTCCGGCCCTACACTAAGCGGAAATAGACTAACGACAATGATAAAAAAAAATAGCGTAGTCAGCACATCTGATTGCCGACGCATCGCCAATAAAAGGTCACGTTGAATTATCCACAAAAGCATTCTAGGCTAGCTGTAACTGCTGAATGGTTGCAGCTGCAATATCTATTTCCTGATGTGTTGTCATTACTACCATACCACCTTGAGCTAAATGCTGTTCCAGTAAATCTTTTATCATTTTAATAGCAGAAGTGTCCAATGCAACCAAAGGTTCATCTAATATCCACAGTGCCGTGCTAGAAACAAGCAACCGTGCCAGCGCAACACGTTTTTTCTGCCCTTGCGATAAAACTTTAACTGGTAACAATTCTCGACCACCCAATCCAACATACTGCAGCACTTCTCTGGCTTTATCCTCTCCAATCTCTGCACCTGCCAATGCACTTGAGATGCGTAGGTTCTCTATAGCAGTCAACTCATCTTTGACTCCGGCTAAATGTCCAAGATAAGTTACTTCATTATAATATTCACCACCAAGAGATCGGATCGCTGTGCCGCGCCAGCTGATTTCACCATGCGCGGGCAAAGACAACCCGCACAGCATCCTTAATAAGCTGGTTTTACCACTACCATTAGGGCCACTTACCCGCATAATACCGCCGGCATCTAAGAAGAAATTAACATCCTCAAATAGCCTCCGATCTCCCCGCACGCAAACTAAATCATTGCCTCGCAACATTAGAGTTTTGTATAGTAAAGTAAGTAATTATAACGCATTGAGTATTTCTGTGGAATCGTATCAACAATAGAGATAAGAAATATTTAGAATCAATTAAATTGAATAACATAAGGCGCGATGCTCAATAAGAGACCATCATTCGCTTAGGGATTATTTTTCCTTCTGCCAATACTTCGCCAATACCTAAAAATTGTTTTTTATGATTATATAGTCGAATGGTTTTCCCTCCCGGCAAGTCATTTGCTGCTGGATTATTAAATATTGCACGTCCCTGCAATAAATACGAGGCGGCAATGTTATCCAAATCTATCGCAGGAAATTCAATCAATAGACTATCAACCGGATACAAATAACTATCACGATTGATTGGATCCATATCCTCAAGAATATCTAGCGTTTGTGCTTTTGCCAAATCAAAATCACCTATTGCACACCGACACAACTTGGTTAGATATGCACCACCATAACCAAGTGCTTTACCTATATCTTCAGCTAAAGTGCGGATATAGGTGCCTGCGCCACATCTGACCGCAATCTGCAGATCATCTCCTCCCGTAAAAGATTCAATCTGCAGATCATGAATAGTGATTTCACGTGGTTGGCGCATGATTTTTTCACCTTTCCTTGCATAAGCGTACAAAGGTTTTCCTTGGTGTTTAAGAGCGCTGTACATTGGTGGAATTTGCATAATTTTGCCGACAAAACTTTGCAAAATGCTTTCTAATTGCACTAAGGTGGGCTTTTCTTTATTTGGTCTTATATTTTCTGATTGAGATATTTCTCCTTCAGCATCGCCCGTTGTACTAATGTAACCAAGCTTTAATATCGCTTTATAAGTCTTGTCCGCACCTAGCAATACTGAAGTAAATTTAGTCGCTTCACCAAAACAAATGGGCAACAACCCTGTTGCCATCGGATCCAGTGTGCCTGTATGGCCAGATTTAGAAGCTGAAAATAAGCGCTTAGCAATTTGCAATGCACGATTAGAAGTAACCCCATAGGGCTTATTCAAAAGCAAAACCCCATTAATATTGCGTTTAACTGGTTTAATGTTACCTTGTTTTGTTGTGATAGCATGCGACATGCAGACTATTTTTCCTGTGCAACTGCTTCATCAATAAGACGTGAGAGACGAACGCCACGCTCTACAGATTCATCATAAACAAATTTAAGCTGAGGAATCGTTCTTAACTTCATTCGACGAGACAAACTACTACGCAAAAAACCTTTGGCATGCTCCAATCCTTTCTCAACCAGAAAATTATCTTCCTTGCTACCAAGCGTGGTATAAAAAATCTTAGCATGCACATAGTCTCTATCAACCTCAACGCCGGTCAAGGTAATCATTCTAATTCGAGGATCTTTGATTTCATGATTAATCAGATCAGCAAGTTCACGCTGAATTTGGTCGGCAACACGCAAAGTGCGTGAAAAGTCTTTAGGCATATTTCCGATTTATTAGGTTAGAACTTCAGCAACCACTCGGTTTTTTCTATTGAAGCATCTATTGTTTACTTCCATAATTGCATAAAACAACAGATTAGTCACAGGGACAGAGCTTAATAATTATAACGATCTAGCCGTCTCAATTATTTCATATACTTCTATTTGATCACCTACTTGTATATCATTAAAATTCTTTAGCGACAAACCGCACTCAAAACCTTCTCTAACTTCTTTAACATCGTCTTTAAAACGTTTTAATGAATCCAGTTCACAACTATGAATTACTGTCCCATCACGCAATAAACGCACTTGTGAACCACGCTTAACAACCCCCTCGAGTACATAACAACCTGCAACAGCACCCACTTTCGGAATACGATATACTTCACGAATATCAACCAATCCCAGTATATTCTCTTTACGATGCGGTGACATCAAACCAGAAAGCGCAGCTTTGATTTCATCAACTGCTTCATAAATGATATTGTAGTAACGCACATCAACACCGGATGATGCAATCAACTTACGCGCACTCGCATCTGCACGCGTATTGAAACCAATCACGACAGCTTTCGAAGCAAGTGCCAGATTAATATCAGATTCAATTATTGCACCTACGCCACTATGGATGATATTAACTTTCACCTCATCAGTTGAAAGTTTCTGCAAGGCATATTCAATTGCTTCACATGATCCTTGAACATCTGCTTTAATAATGAGTGTCAATATTTTAACATCTTCCATCTGCTCAAACATATTTTCCAAATTAGCGGCTTGTAGCTTTGCAAGTTTTACATCGCGATACTTACCTTGTCGGAACAATGCAATTTCCCTCGCTTTACGTTCGTCCTCCATCGCAATAACCACTTCACCTGCATCAGGCACTTCTGAAAGACCTTGAATTTCAACTGGAATAGAGGTTCCTGCTTGTTTGACTATTTTTCCATTCTCATCAAACATTGCCCTCACCTTACCAAATGCAGCGCCAGCGAGTAAGACATCTCCCGGTTTTAAAGTTCCCGATTGCACGAGTATCGTTGCTACAGGACCACGCCCCTTATCCAATCGTGATTCGATAACGACTCCTTTTGCGGGCGCATTTTTAACTGCTTTAAGTTCCAATATTTCAGCCTGAAGTAAGATACTTTCCAAAAGGGCATCAATGCCTTGACCAGTTTTAGCCGAAACCTCAACAAACATCGTATCACCGCCCCAGTCTTCTGGTACAACTTCATGGGCAACCAATTCTTGTCTAATTCGCTCAGGATTAGCGTCAGGTTTATCCATCTTATTGATCGCAACAATAATTGGAATTTTAGCTGCTTTTGCATGATGGATAGCTTCAATAGTCTGCGGCATAACACCATCATCTGCTGCTGCGACCAGAATCACTAAATCGGTAATTTTACTACCCCGTGCCCTCATTGCAGTAAATGCTTCATGACCCGGCGTATCAAGAAAAGTAATCATGCCATGATCAGTTTCCACATGATAGGCGCCAATATGCTGCGTAATGCCGCCTGCCTCGCCGCCAGCAACACGTGAACGACGAATATAATCCAGCAATGAAGTCTTGCCGTGATCAACATGACCCATTACAGTAACAACAGGTGCTCTGGACTCCATTTCAGCATCACTTACACCGGTCTCTGTATCCGTCAAGAAAGCTTCAGGATTATCAAGTGCTGCGTATTTAGCAGTATGGCCCATCTCCTCCACAACGATCATTGCCGTATCTTGGTCAAGCATTTGATTAATGGTTACCATATTACCCATTTTCATCAATATTTTGATAACCTCAGCTGCCTTGACTGACATTTTCTGCGCAAGTGCGCCAACAGAAATGGTCTCTGGAACTGTGACCTCATGAACGGCAGGCTCGGTAGGCGCTGTAAATGCATGTGCATTTTGCTCATCACCTGAAGAAGTTTTGCTATATTTGTCTCTGCGTGTTCGCCATCCTTGACCGCCAGCTGGCTCACCTCGTGTCTTGACGCCACGTCTTTTAGTATTCTCACTCTTCCAGGCAACCTGCTTCGTTTGCTTTTTCTTTTTCTCGGATTTATCTCCCGATGGTATTACTGCAGGCTTGTGTAACGTTCCTTCTGTTGGTGTGGAAGTCGAGGTTGCAATTAAAGAGTCCTCATCCGTAGTAACAACTGCCTCAGTAAGTACTGGTGCAGTCGATACAATTGTAGTTGGTTGTTCTGCTGCTACCGCAGCTTCCTTTTCCACTTCTTTTTCTTCAGAAGCTATAGTTTTCTTGCGAGTTTGTTTTTCTTTGATTTCAGCTGTCTGACGAGCAATTAACTCAGCTTTTTTTCTTGCTTCTTGTTCACGCAGTGCTAATTCTCCAGCATCAATTATTGACCCAACAACTGGAATAAGTGTCGACGGAGAAACTTTTGCTATTTGTTCAATCGCTTCATCTTCATTGATGACAGAGACATCAGGCTTTGTTAATACTCGCTTTTTACGCACTTCCACCTGAATGGTTCGAGCTCGTCCGGCACTGTCAGATTTTCTGATTTCAGACGTCTGCCGACGCATCAGAGTAATTTTGTTTTTAGTATCGTCCAATCCATGAGATTTACGAAGATAATCGAGAAGCTGAGATTTATCATCCTCTGTTAAACTGTCTATGACTAACAGTTTATTTACACCAGCAGCCTGAAGTTGTTCTAATAATACTGCTGGTAACAACCCCAGTTCATTTGCAAATTGTTCTACACTCATTTGAGCCATTTATAACCCTTCACCATCTCAGTTTCATACAAAACGAAAGTGTATTAATAATTTTTCAACACATGCTAAAAATCCGATATGCCAAGCAAAGTAAGTCGAGAAAGCTTTTAGCTTGTTATAAGCTGTTTATAATTAATCGAATAATCCATACGACAAATAATAAAATTAAACAAACCAAGGCGCACGCGCCTTGATTATCAACTTATTTGCGCGTTCTACATCTATCCCTGTCATCTCCACTAAATCGTCAGCTGCAAGATCAGCAAGATCAGCTTGAGTACTGATGCCTCTTGCAGCCAATTCATGCACAATTTGACTATCCATACCCTCCAATGAAAGCAGATCTTCTGCTACGTTTTCGACCTTTTCTTCACTGGCAATAGCTTCAGTTAGAAGAACATTCCGCGCCCGGTTACGTAACTCATTGACAGTTTCTTCATCAAATGACTCAATCTCAAGCATTTCGCTAATAGGCACATAAGCTATTTCTTCAACAGTAGAAAAACCTTCCTGAACTAGAATCTCAGCTATTTCTTCGTCTACATCCAACTTCTCCATAAAGTGCTCGCAGATTACAGAAGATTCCTCTTTTTGTTTAGCCTGTGATTCCTCCATGGTCATGATATTAAGTTCCCACCCAGTTAACTCTGATGCAAGCCGCACATTCTGTCCACTGCGACCAATTGCCTGAGCAAGATTACTGTCATCCACTACGACATCCATGCAGTGTTTTTCTTCATCAACCATAATGCTACTTATTTCCGCAGGCGCTAATGCATTAATAATAAAGGTTGCCGAATCATCTGACCACAAGACAATATCAACGCGCTCTCCTGCCAATTCACTGATAACTGCCTGCACTCTTGATCCGCGCATACCCACACAGGTACCAATTGGGTCTATGCGCGGGTCATTGGATTTAACCGCAATCTTGGCGCGCGAGCCAGGATCTCTCGCTGCTGCCTTGATTTCAAGCAAACCTTCTTCAATTTCCGGCACCTCCAGTTCAAATAATTTCATCAAAAATTCTGGTGAAATTCGAGACAACTGCAACTGGGGCCCTCGAGCAGATCGGTCAATCTTATTCAAGTAGGCTCGTACACGATCACCAATACGTAAATTTTCTTTTGGAATCATCTGGTCACGCGACAACGAAGCTTCAATTCTTCCAGACTCAATAATAGCAGTTCCGCGCTCCATGCGTTTAATGGTACCGGTAACCATATACTCACCACGTTCGAGGAAGTCATTTAAGGTTTGCTCACGCTCAGCATCACGTATTTTCTGAAAAATAACCTGTTTTGCGGCTTGCGCACCAATACGTCCAAACTCGATCGGCTCAAGTTGTTTTTCAACAAACTCACCAACCTTGATTTCAGCATTCTGTTGCAATGCTTCTGCTAGGGAAATTTGCCGACCGGAATCTTCAACTGCATCATCTGGCACCACTAACCAACGTCGAAATGACTGATAATCACCAGTTCCTCGATCTATCTCTACACGCGCATCAACATCTTCTTGAAATCGTTTTTTAGTAGCGGAAATCAATGCCATTTCGAGTGCGCTAAAAACAATTTCTTTTTCGACACTTTTTTCATGCGCTAGCGCATCTACCAACAGTAAAATTTCGCGACTCATATTCCTCCAGCCAAATTTATATGTACCTAAAGTCTTGGCACCAAACGGGCTTTTTCAAGGTTACTCAATTCAATGTCTACTACTATTTTTTTTTCAATTTCAAGTTTCACCAGACCATCATTAACTTCCCGCAAAATTCCAACATAATTTCTTTGTCCATTCAAAGCGATACGAAGCTTTACCTTAACCATTTCACCTGTAAAACGTATAAAATCAGTTTCCTTTCTTAAAAGTCTATCTAGGCCCGGTGAGGATACCTCAAGTCGACTATAATCAATGTTTTCAACCGCAAACAATCGATCCAAATGGTTACTGATCGTGACACAATCATCAACAGTAACCCCATTAGGTTTGTCAACAAATATTCGCAATAGTTTCCCATGCGACAACTGTTCTACTTCGACCAACTCATAACCCATACCAGCCAAAGTAGAGTCTAATAACTTATACAACGCCATAGTCTCGCCACAAATAAAAAATGGGCTGATAAAGCCCATCGAATGCCGATGACAATTTTAGCAAAATTTTGCTGAAATTGAAACATAAACTTCATTATGTGCAGTGCTTATAACACCTTATTCATCAAAATCCTGAGGTAACATGTCGACACTTATATTTTGGAGGCGCCCTTTAATTACTAATTGCTGATAAATTATTCTCTGAATAATACACAATATTGGCATAGCATTATCAGGCATACCAAAGTGAATGGTACAATTTCTTTTATAAATCTTTATAGGGCACCTCTAAAAATTCAGAGTTCTAAACAAGACCAGGCGCGAATAAAAAATATTGACGCAGCATATGATTGATATGTAAGGAAATATTTTTTGTGAGTAACGAAGTATTGTGACGAAACGGGGTAAGCAGGCAAG
>JAUXRH010000254.1 GCA_030682075.1 Nitrosomonas sp. | reverse complement strand
TGACGAGAATTAAGCTTAAAAATAAAGATAAAGAAGCATTCGGTTTTACTTGGAAGCGCCGCGAGAAACTTACAGCGGCGAAAAATGAAGTTCGTTATCAATATGTACCTTGCTATTTGACCTGCCCGACAGACTCCTAGCCGGAAAATGAATAAATTTGAAGACCAGACGGCATTAAGTCTTATGTTTTAGAGTAAGATACGCATGTACATGAATTAAAGTAGTATGGACTTACTGCTGTCCAAAGATTTTATCTTATCAAGTTCTCACGAATAAGCTGATGATACCTCCCGATAAGCTCGTCGATGTAATAATCCCGGTTTACAACGCACCTGAGCTGACGCGGCGTTGTGTAGATTCTGTCGTTGCTTGTTTCGGTCGATCAATAAGGCGCATCCTTATTCAAGATGACGCATCCGGTGCTGAGACGCGCGAGATGCTTGATAGTTTGCCGTACCAGTGTGTAGAAGTCTATCATGCAAGAAAAAACCAAGGTTTTGGCATATCAGTGAACGAGGCGGTCAATCGCTCGGATGCAAGCTATGTGTTGATTCTCAATTCAGATACCGAAGCTAATCAAGACTTCCTTCCGCTCTTGTGTTCAGCGCTGGCGGCAGATCCACAGCTGGCAGCCATCATTCCCGCCGGCAACAGCTATGCCAGTTATGATCTCAATCGATACTCACAACGAGAGGGTGGTTACATACGAACCTATTACCTTCGAGGGCATGCAATTCTAATTCGTCGAGATGCTTTCCAGGAAGTGGGTGGTTTTGATTCTGCGTTTGGTCGGGGCTATTATGAAGATATTGACCTGGGACGCCGTCTTGATCAGCGCGGATGGCACTTTGGCGTGCATCCTGAAGCCCATATTTACCATAAAATGGGCGGCTCGTTCGGTCACGAACGGATTATATTGGCCCGGCGCAATCGTGCTGTCTACCTCTCACGTTACCCCAAAGCGGGGCGCAATATTTTGCTCCTCTCTGGGAGTTGCTCGCTGATGAATTTTCCATTAGACCTCCTTGATGCAATTGAAAACGTGTTTCACGAAGGGGGGTACGTCCATTGGTTTACACCAAAACTTCCTGTCCAGTTAATTTGTTTGCAGATGTATAGCCAACCTTTGCGTTTGAGCGCGGTAGTCAGTGTCATGCTACGAGGTTGGCGGCGTGCGGATAGGCGTGTCTCAGAGATTTGGATGATGCCAGGTATTCCACATTTACTCAGTGTATTGCTCGTGCTCTGGGGACGTATGCGTGGGCTGAAAGTGCTGTCGCTAGAAGAGGCTGTGGAACAAAGCTGCGCTACCAGATTTTTTCCCGAGTAATCTGCAGATGCGCTAACAGGTGGCGGGGCGCGGTGCGGCAGTTCTTCCTTGCTATTCACCTGTGTATTTTCAAGGAAATAATTCCATCAGGTCTTGTACAGCATTCATGGCTTGCTTGCTCGCGAAACACCTGCAACTATAAATAGATGCCTGAATCAGGCAGGGCAGGGCAAAGCGGAGCGTGACTTCTGTTAAATACTTTCTAAAAGGGTGAGTTAAATATGATTAGTCACCCTTTTAATAGATAATTATTTTTGCGTTTCTACTTGCATTAAAGTTTCCGGTTCCGTTGTAGGTGGAGTCTTTGTTTTTGTTCTTTTTCGTTTTGGTATTATCAAATCTTCAGCTGATTCCTCAACCTTTTCATGTGCAGTTTCAATCATGACTAATCCACTGGCATCCAGGTCAATTAAATCGATAGTTGGCTTGGTTTCAGATTTTTTGACGGTTGCTGATTCCATTTTGAGTTGATTGGATGCAATTACTGTATTTGCTATTCCAGCAGGTATTTCATTGTGTGCTGTTGTACTATTATCAGGCGGCATAGCTGGCTCGGAAGCCTTATTATCTATAGCACCCGGTTTCTGGGCAAACTCTTTTGCAGTCTCAATATTTCTCTCTTCTTTAATAGAACTCTCTTTTAATACTGCGTCCGTTATTTTAGAAGTAATTTGTTCCTGTGATATATTTTGTGTTTGTATATCAGTCGATTTGTCTTCACGAGGCGTATGATCAGTACGTTCACGTTGTTGCCTACTTCCGCGGCGTCTTCGAGAACGTCCCCGTTCTTCAATATTTGTGCCCGCACTAATAATTGTAGTCACTGCCTCCGAAGGTGAAATTATATGTCCTTGTGGTTGGTTATCTCGATCCTTATGTTCTAAGTTTTCTGTTGCTTGTATAGTTGAAGCCTCGGTAAGGAGTGGACTGCTGGTTTCAATATGCGCATCAGCAGGATCACTTTTATTATGCATATCAATATTACCAGAAGTATCTTTATTACGACCATTTCTGCGACGTCCACGCCCACGCCCGCGTTCTTGGTGCAAGGATTTCTCTTTACTTTCAGTTTCCGTTATTGCGGTTTTTTTTACTTCACTTTCCGCAGGTTTAAACCAACCAAAAAATTTATCAAGAAATGAAGAAGACTCACGTGATTTTTCTTCACGAATCGGCGCTGGTTGGGCAGCTTTAATCCCTTGAACGACAGCTTTCTGACGTAATGGCTTTGCTCTGTGTTCCGTTGAAGGTAAGGTAACTTGTTCCACAGTCCTGTCGATCATCTGGTAACTGGCTAAGGTCTCGCCTGGATTGCATTCATCATGACGTATGCGCGTAATATTGTAATCAGGCGTTTCTAGATTTATATTAGGAATTAATATAATATTTATTTTTTGACGTGATTCAACCTCATGAATTTCAGTGCGTTTTTCATTGAGCAGGTAAGTGGCTACATCAACGGGCACTTGGACATGTAGGGCGCTTGTGTGTTCTTTCATGCCTTCTTCCTGGATGATCCTTAGGATATGCAAGGCAGAGGAGTCAGTGCCACGAATATGACCTGTGCCATGACAACGTGTACAAGTAACATAATTACTTTCACCCAATGATGGGCGCAATCGTTGACGAGATAGTTCCAGTAGGCCGAAACGAGAAATCTTGCCAACTTGAATCCGTGCTCGATCAGGATGTAGCGCCTCATTCATCCGCGATTCTACTTCACGTTGGTTGCGTGTGACTTCCATGTCAATGAAGTCAATAACAACTAAGCCACCCAGATCACGCAGACGTAATTGCCGTGCGATTTCGTCACATGCTTCTAAATTGGTGGTCAAAGCTGTATGTTCAATATCGGAGCCGCGAATAGCGCGTGCTGAATTAACGTCAACAGATACCAGCGCTTCAGTATGATCAATAACGATGGCACCACCCGACGGTAATGTAACTTGGCGTGAGTACGCAGTTTCAATCTGATGTTCTATTTGAAAACGTGAAAATAACGGTACGTCATCCTGGTAGTATTTAAGACGATCAACATTTCCAGGCATAACATGGGCCATAAATTGGCAGGCTTGTTCGTAAATATCTTTACGGTCAATCAGGATTTCACCAATCGCTAAATTAAAGTAATCACGAATTGCACGGATAACCAGATTACTTTCTTGGTAAATTAGAAAAACACCATCCTGACTTTTAGCAGCGTCTTCAATAGCACGCCATAGCTGAATCAAATAATTCAAGTCCCATTGTAGTTCTTCCGTACTACGACCGATCCCGGCAGTACGAGCAATAATACTCATGCCAGTAGGAATTTCCAGTTTTGACATGACATCACGGAGTTCGGTACGTTCTTCACCACTTATGCGACGAGATACACCACCACCGCGATTATTATTTGGAATTAAGACTAAATAACGCCCAGCTAGAGAAATATTAGTTGACAGCGCCGCGCCTTTGGAGCCTCGTTCATCCTTGTCTACTTGAACAATAAGTTCTTGACCTTCATGTAAAAGATCTTGTATACGAGCCCGTGAGAATTCAACATCGTCGCCAAAGCAAGATGATGATATTTCTTTAAAAGGAAGGAAGCCATGACGTTCGCTACCGTAGTCAACAAAAGCGGCTTCTAAGCCCGGTTCCAAGCGAGTAATAACAGCTTTATAAATGTTACTCTTACGTTGTTCTTTGTTAATTGATTCAATATCAAGGTCAATAAGTTTTTGACCATCGACAATTGCAACACGGAGCTCTTCAGGCTGCGTTGCATTAAATAGCATTCGTTTCATTTTGTACCTATTGCGCGTCGTTTATGAGCAAATTACCAAGGTGTTTATGTGGTGGTTTGAGAACTGTGCGCGTGTGTGTGTGAAATTTTTTGATCAAATAATTTGATTGAAACTCTCTTGTTGGTGAGTAACGTTAACCAGTATTAGTAATTTATTTTTATTCAAATTAATATGCATTAAAAGTATAATGCTATCTAAGATATCTTAATCCGGATTCAAATTTGAGAAATATAGGCAAACTTAACAACCTAAGCAAAAACCTTTTACCGAAAGGAGCTACCACAGAACGTATTAAAGAAGACAGCGAAGGTCAACGCATTGATAATTTTTTGCTAAAATATCTAAGTCGTGTACCTAAAAGCCATATTTATCAACTTTTACGTAGCGGTCAGGTGCGCGTTAATAGCAAACGTATCAGTACAAAACACAAGTTACAACTTAATGATTTAGTACGTATCCCACCTGTCAGAACAGTAGAAAGCAATACTTCTTCTTTTAAGTATATAATTAAATCTAATTTTATTCTACTAAATACATTATTTGAGGACGATGCACTTCTCGTAATTAATAAGCCATCGGGTATGGCGGTACATGGTGGAAGTGGTATAAGTTTTGGTGTTATTGAGCAATTACGCGCGCAACATCCAGATTGGAAATTTCTTGAACTGGTTCATCGACTCGATAGAGATACGTCGGGTGTTTTATTACTGGCAAAGAAACGTAACGCGTTGGTTGAACTTCACCGGCAAATCCGGGATGGTTCTGTTGATAAGCGATATTTAGTATTAGTTAAAGGTAAATGGCGTAACTCCAAACAAAGTGTGAAATTCTCCCTTAATAAATATGTAACTGCGAGTGGAGAGCGGCGTGTGGCTGTAGTTACTAACGTGGATAAAAATCAAAAGAGTGTAACAGCGCATACGGTCTTTACCTTACAAGATTCCTGGGAGAAATTCAGTCTTTTGGAAGCGGAGTTAAAAACCGGACGTACGCATCAAATTCGCGTACATCTTGCGCATTTGGGCTTTCCTATCGTAGGTGACGATAAGTATGGAGATTTTTTACTTAATAAGATGCTTGCCAGAAAAGACCAGGAGCTCAGTCTGACACGCATGTTTTTACATTCATATAAGACGACCATAACACACCCATTATCAGGTAAGCGCATACAGATTGAAGCGCCGCTAGCAAAGGATTTGCAATTATTTCAGAAGAAGTTGGATATACAGGGAAAACTTAAGCCTGAATAATCAGGTACCATGTTTATGGTTTCATTCGCTATCTGGACGAACAGGAATATTCCCGGATACCAGCATTCCATGCAAGACATCCCAGACATTTTCGACAATTATTTCCTGAGCTTGTAAATTTGGGTGTATTCCGTCCGACTGAAAATATTCAGTCTTTTCTCCAAATCCTGCTAACAAAAAAGGAACCAGCTGAAGCTGATAGTATTCAGCCAGCTGAGGATAAATATTCAGGAACTTTTGAGTATAAGCAATGCCATAATTGGGTGGTAACTGCATGCCCAGTAGTATTACTGTAATATTCTTTTCTAAACAGGCATTAATCATGGATTCCAGATTGCCATAGATAAAACTAATGGGCGAGCCACGCAACCCATCGTTACCGCCGAGTCCAATTATTACGATATCTGGGTGGTGTATTTTGAGCGCATGTTCAATACGATTCCGGCCACCTAGCGTTGTTTCTCCACCGATACTGGCATTAACTATTTTATGGACAGGTGAGTGTACTTCTAACCGTTGCTTCAAAAGATTTACCCATCCACCTTCAGATGGTATGCCATAGCTAGTTGACAAACTATCACCAAACACCATCACAGTGGCACCATTTGTTGATGCAACAGCTGCAAATGAAATGCTGGTCAATAAAAAACTTAGAATAATCAGGAAATTTTTCATGGTACAAAATATCAAACAGCCCATTCTAAGAGTAAATTCAATTAGAAAACAAGTTAATACCGGCGAAATACAATTAACCATTCTACAGAATATAAATTTGGTAGTAAATGCAGGTGAAGCAGTTGCAATTGTGGGGGCATCAGGTTCTGGTAAATCAACCTTATTAGGGCTGCTTGCTGGATTGGATATCCCGACTGAAGGGAAAGTTTATCTTGATGGCGTTGATATTTTTTCTTTGGATGAGGATGACCGCGCGGTTCTACGCGGAAAAGTACTGGGCTTTGTTTTTCAATCGTTCCAGCTATTGCCTGCGCTGACAGCCATTGAAAATGTAATGCTACCTCTGGAACTTTTGGGTATCAGAAATGCAGAGGCGACATCAAAGCAATTATTAATGCGTGTTGGACTAGAAAAACGTTTAAAACATTATCCTAAACAACTTTCCGGGGGTGAACAACAACGCGTTGCTATTGCTCGTGCTTTTGCGACAGATCCCAAATTATTACTTGCGGACGAACCGACCGGAAATTTGGATTCAGTAACGGGAACGCAAATTATTGAACTTATGTTCGAATTAAATCGTGAACATGGTACGACACTTGTTCTTGTGACTCATGATGAAGCCATTTCCAAACGTTGTTCACGCCAAATACGTCTTGCGAGTGGGCAAATTGTTCAGGCACCTGAGCAAGCATTTCTGGAAAGAGCGCAAGGTGCAGCTAATTAAACCCTCAATTTAAATTTGTCTGAACACGCACTGACAATTTGGTGGGTGAATTTCTATTTCTGTTGGTACTGGTATTTTATCTATGAATTTCCTTAGACTTTCTTTTCTCATGTTAAGTCGTGACTGGCGTGCAGGTGAATTACATGTGTTAACACTTGCACTGGTAATCGCAGTGGGCGGTATGACAACTGTAGGTTTTTTTTCTGATCGCGTCCAGTTAGCACTTTCACAAGAAAGCAATCAGTTACTTGGTGCCGATTTGCTCATTATTTCTGATCATCCACTATCAGCGCACTATGTTGATGAGGCAACACGTGTTGGATTAAAGATTTCATCCGTAACTAAATTTCATAGCATGATCTCCAATGGAGATGACAACATGCTTGCCGACATTAAAGCGGTAACAGCAGGTTACCCACTTCGTGGCAAATTGCATCTTGCAATAAACATGGCTCAAATACTGTCACCTGAAAAAACTCAGGTTGCAGATTCGATACCAGAGCGAGGGGTGGTATGGGTAGATGAAAAGTTGATGATTCGTCTGGGACTTAAACAGGGTGACATGGTTGATATTGGTGCAACACAGCTGACTGTTGCCGCATTAATCATGCGTGAACCTGATTATTCCGTTGGTTTTATGGCTGTGCATCCACGCGTTTTGATTAATGCTGCTGATCTACCTGCGACAGGTTTGATTCAACAGGGTAGTCGTATTAAATATCATCTGATGTTGGCTGGAGAAGTGGACGCAATTGAGAAATATAGAGAATGGGTGCTGCCACAACTATTACATGGACAACAGTTAGAAGGTATTCGCGACGCACGACCTGAAATTAAATCCGCATTAGAGCGTGCAGAAAAATTTCTTAGCTTGGCAGCTTTGGCCAGTGTTGTACTCGCCGCCGCTGCGATTGCACTTGCAGTCCGTCGTTTTACCCAGCGACATCTTGACGGTTGCGCCGTTATGCGGAGTATGGGTGCAAGGCAGTCAACTTTATTAAGTTTATATCTTTATTATTTTATAGCTATGGGAATCATGGCAAGTATATTAGGCTGTCTTTTTGGCTTTGGAGCGCAGGAATTTCTGACCTATTGGCTATCCGGGCTGGTTGAAGCGGGATTACCCTGGCCCAGCTGGCTGCCAGCAATCCATGGAATGTTAGTTGGAATGGTATTGTTATTGGGCTTTGCGCTACCGCCATTACTTAATTTACGTAGTGTTCCTGCATTGCGTGTATTGCGTAGGGATATCGGTCTCCCTAACGCACAGAGTTTGTCTGCCTATGCACTTGGGACCATTGTTTTATCCCTGCTGTTTTTATGGAAAGCCAATGACGTACGGCTGGGATTTTATATTATTTCTGGATTTATTGCGGCCGTCATGATTTTTGGTTTATTCGGTTTTTTTCTAGTAAAGCTTTTGTCTGGAATGCGTCATCAAACCGGGGGTGCATGGCGCTATGGGTTGGCAAGTATCCAGCGACGTTCTATATCCAGTTTAGTACAAACCATCGCATTAGGCCTTGGAATTATGGCCCTTCTGGTATTGTCATTAATACGAGATGATTTAGTGCGGGAATGGCAGGGCAGCTTACCGCCTGACGTACCCAATCAATTTCTGGTTAATATTCAGGCAGACCAACTATTGCTATTGGAAGATTTTTTTAACCAATATAACATTGAGCAACCACCCGTTTTCCCAATGGTACGGGGTCGCCTGATCCAGATTAACGATAAAGTGATATCGGCCGAAACTTTCTCGAATCCACATGCGGAGCAATTAGTCAGGCGAGAATTTAACATGTCATGGGCCAATGACCTGCCGCATGATAATAAAATTGTTGCGGGAGAATGGTGGGAAAATGAAGATACAGATAAAGCTGTGATATCAATTGAAGAAGGCGTTGCAAAAACACTGGGTATCCGTTTAGGTGACCAGCTACATTATGATGTGGCGGGCAGTACCTTGACGGCAACCGTAACCAGTATGCGGAAAGTTGACTGGGATACATTTCAAGTGAATTTCTTTGTTGTGACGCCACCACGGCTATTGGAAAATTATCCGGTGAGTTACATTACCAGTTTTCACATGCAACCTTCGCAGAATCATATCATGCATGAGCTGGTTAGAACTTTTCCCAATTTTTTAGTCATTGATGTGGCCATCGTTATCGAACAGGTACAGGCCATGATAGCGCAGGTATCCAAAGCCATAGAATTTGTTTTTTTATTTACATTATTGGCTGGCTTTGCGGTTCTATATGCCGCGATAGTTTCTACTCAGGATGAACGTATCTATGAAGCTGCAATATTCCGTACCCTAGGGGCAAAGAAAAAGCAATTGACGCGTGCCTGGGCCGCTGAATTCGCCATACTGGGAGGGCTTGCCGGTATATTTGCCGCTGCGGGTGCGAGTATATTGGGATTTGTTATTGGTCACTACGCACTGAATCTGGATTATACGTTTAATCCATGGATATGGTTGACCGGATTTCTTACGGGTGTGATTGGCGTAACCATAGCAGGGCTGATAGGAACACGCTCAACGCTTTCAACGCCGCCTTTATTGACCTTAAGGAAAGTTAGTTGAAACAGCACATATTTTTGATCCTGTATTGGTAATTGTAGATATATCCCGGATAATCAAAGTTTCCGATCAGGTCTGGAAGCTTTCTGATGAAACTTTATGATCTAAAAAACTGGCAGGATTACTGGGAGCAATTGCGGGCAGCATTACTTAATCCCAAAGTCGATGAGGAGATGTTGGAGAAATCCTTACGCGCGGCACGTGAAAAAGTGCCATTGCCTGCGCTGTGGTTAATAGGTAAGACGCAGGCAGGTAAGACATCAATCATCAAGGCATTGACGGGTAGTGAAACAGCGGAAATTGGTAATGGCTTCCATTCATGCACAAAAAATACCCGTTTTTATGATTTCCCTGTCGATATACCGGTAGTCCGGTTTCTTGATACGCGTGGTCTAGGAGAAGTTGCCTATGATCCCGCTGAAGATATTGAGTATTGTGAGTCGAAGGCACATTTATTACTTGCTGTAATGAAGGTGGCTGACTTACGACAAGAAGCAATTATCGATATTCTCTCTACGATTCGTCAGCGCCATCCTGATTGGCCTTTATTGATTGCACAAACGGGCTTGCACGAACTTTATCCCACCGGTGAAGGACATATTCAACCATGGCCTTATGGCGCCGAACCTTTACCCGACTCAATTCCGACCAAGTTACGACAAGCGTTGCTAGCACAACGCGCTGCGATAGCAAAACTACCGGGTTCTGCGCCGGTGCACTGGGTCGCGATAGATCTGACGATGCCTGAAGATGGATTTGAAACGCCTGATTACGGCCTTGATGCTTTATGGCAGGAAATTGAATTACTTTCATCATTGGGTTTGCAGCGACTACTAAGTGGCGATAAAGAAGTTCATGATCTCTATGCACGTACGGCGCATCAGCATATCGTCGGCTATTCATTAACCGCTTCAGGGCTTGGTGCTTTACCTGTTGTAGACCTGGTTGCTGTCACAGCCGTTCAAGTCAAACTTCTTCATGGTTTGGCGACCCTTTACAAACAGGTCTGGGACAAACGGACAATCACAGAGTTTTTTGGCCTGATCGGTGTCAGTGTTGCTTCTGGATTACTGGCGCGCATGATTGGTCGATCGATCGTCAAGTTGATTCCTTTTTGGGGGCAAACCGCAGGGGCAGTGTGGGGGGCGAGTTCCAGTGGCGCCACAACCTACGCATTGGGTAAAGCATCGGTGTATTTCTTCTCCAGACGTATGCAAGGGCTTCATGTCGACGCTAACCTGTTGCGGCAGGTATATGAGGATGCGCTGGCGCAGGGTGTCGCCATACTTAAAGCGTACTTCAAAGGTAAATCTGAATGAAAATATTATTTCGCCAAATTGATCTGCTGCAGTTGCTTCCTCTTATTCTATTTACACTTCCAGTTCTGGTTGTATTTGGGTTCGGAATTTTATGGCTAACCCAGCAAGGAAACCTGTATTACTGGCTGATCACCATGCTCGTATGCAGCGGCTTGGGCTATGGGTTGCAGCAATTACTCGTACGACGTGAACAAAAACTGCTGGCTGATGCAGCCACTCAACCAAACCCGGATTGGCCACCGAATGCAGATGTAGCCTGGCAACGCGTTAAAGAACTGGCTGATGCTTGTAACCCTGAAGACTGGCCGCTGGATGATGAATCATGGATACTGGAATTGGGCCAGAACACGCTGGAAACTGTATCGAACTATTACCACCCAGATGTTGATCGACCGGTACTCGAACTCACTGTGCCGCATGCATTGCTGATTATCGAATATGCCAGCCGTGATCTACGCAAGGACATTTCAGAAAATATTCCGTTCAGCGATCGCTTAACCATCGGGGATTTATTTCGGCTGCAGCGATGGAAAGAGAGTGCCGATCGGGTACTGAATGTTTATCGCGCGGGGAGAATGGCAATCAATCCACTCAGTGGTGTAACCAGTGAAATCTTGCGTTCTCTCCGCGAGCGTAGTTTTGGGCTGGCCAAGAATGAACTTCACCGTTGGCTGTTATGTGCCTATATACGTAAAGTGGGCTATTACGCAGTTGATCTTTACAGTGGTCGCCAACCACTGGATCAAGACGAACAAGAGATGCCGCCTACTTCGGCATCCAGCGCGGATAGGGATAAGGCGAAAGAAATCTCGAAAATGACGGAAGAACCACTACGAATCCTCGTCCTTGGCAGATCAAATGCAGGCAAGTCCAGTTTGATCAATGCGTTATTTGGAAAACTCACCACAGAAACAGATATATTGCCGGATACAACCCAAACATTGACGCCCTTTGTTCTTGCGCGTGAAGGACTGACTCAGGCATTGATATTCGACAGCCCGGGTTGTGATAGCAAGTTGTTCAATCCAAAGCAGATGCAACAGGCGGCTTCAAATGCGGATTTGATCTTGTGGGTCAGCCCAGTTAATCGGCCAGACCGACAAATTGAACGTGAATGTCTGGATTCCCTACGTAAATTTCAAACTGAACAGACCGACCGTCATTCAGCACCCATACTGGTTGCCGCCAGCTATATCGATCAATTGCGCCCCGTACGGAGCTGGCAACCCCCTTATGACCTGGTGAATCCACTGGAAGCCAAAGCCAGTAATATCAGCGCTGCAGTACAAGCTGTTGCTACGGATCTTGCGGTAGCCATTGATCAGGTCATTCCCGTTTGTCTATTAGAGGGTAAAACTTATAACGTCGATGACACATTATGGGCGGCCATAATGAATCAGCAGGATGAAGCACTCAAAGCGCGCCTCCATCGCTATCTAAAGACAAAAAAGCCTGCTGAGGAGTGGAAATTATTGCGAAAACAGTTGGTTAATGCCGGTCGGTTCCTATGGCAACTACCGCATAAGCACTCGGATGATTAAATTCTAGGGCACCTCTAAAAATTCAGAGTTCTAAACAAGACCAGGCGCGAATAAAAAATATTGACGCAGCATATGATTGATATATAAGGAAACTTTTTTGTGAGCAACGAAGTATTGTGACGAAACGGGGTAAGCAGGCAAGCCGCAAAGCGGCTGCTCGCAAATATGGATTTTTAGAGGTGCCCTCTATTCTGATTTGAGCATGTCCCAATGATGTTTCAAATGATCCGCCATAAAGGTACTGATAAAATAATAACCATGATCATAGTCATCATGGCGGCGCATATTCAAGGCTTGTCCAGCTTTTCTGCAAGCGGCTTCAAACCTGTCCGGGTGTAATTGTTCAGCGAGAAATGGATCATTCAAACCTTGATCAATCAATAATGCCGGTAGACGACGTCCGCCTTCAATTAGTACGGTGGCATCAGATTCGCGCCAGTTTTCCTGTTGATTGCCAAGATAATGACGAAATGCCTTTTGACCCCAAGGGCTGTGCATGGGTGCTGCAATGGGCGCGAATGCAGAGACCGATTGATACATGCCAGGATTTCTTAGCGCCAGGGTTAATGCGCCATGACCGCCCATTGAATGACCAAAGATACCGACCTGATTACGCGCAGCTGAAAATTGCGTAAGAATAATTTCGCGTAGCTCCTGTGTAACATAACTTTCCATACGGTAAAATCTGGACCACGGAGTTTGTGTGGCGTCAACATAAAACCCAGCACCTGCACCAAAATCCCAGTCATCAGTTTCACCCGCAATACCCGTTTCACGTGGGCTGGTATCCATGGATACCAGCATTAATCCGTATTCAGCCGCAAGGCGCTGAGCGCCCGCCTTGATCATGAACGTTTCCTCAGTGCAAGTGAGTCCTGCGAGAAAAAATAATACCGGCACAGGGCCATAAAGCGCCTGTGGTGGCTGATACACGGAAAACCGCATAGGGAGGCCAATGGCCTTTGAATCATGCTGGTAAAAGCCTTGAATGCCACCAAAACACAGATGCTGGCTGCGGATTTCCAGCGTCCGCATACTAGTAAACCACGACAGAACGTATCGATTCACCCGCTTTCATTAAACGAAAGCCTTCATTAATGTCTTCTAATTTCAACGTATGCGTAATGAGTGAGTCAATATTAATCTTGCCATCCATATACCAATCAACAATTTTAGGGACATCGGTACGACCGCGTGCGCCACCAAAAGCGGAGCCTTCCCATTTTCGGCCCGTGACTAGTTGAAAAGGGCGGGTACTAATTTCTGCGCCAGATTCTGCCACCCCAATAATAATACTGCGCCCCCACCCTTTGTGGGTACATTCCAGCGCCTGGCGCATGACATTCGTGTTGCCAATGCACTCGAAACTATAATCGGCACCGCCATCGGTCAGTTGCGCAATGGTATCCACGAGATCGGTTACCTCATTGGAATTAATAAAATGCGTCATGCCAAATTCACGCGCGAGGGTTTCTCGTTTTGGATTGATATCAACCCCAATAATCTTGTCAGCACCCACCATTTTTGCACCTTGAATCACATTCAGCCCAATTCCACCCAGGCCAAACACCACCACATTGGCGCCCACTTCAACCTTGGCAGTAAATAACACCGCGCCAATACCGGTAGTTACACCGCAACCGATATAGCAGACCTTGTCAAAAGGCGCATCCCGACGAATTCTAGCCAGTGCAATTTCCGGCGCCACCACATAATTCGAGAAAGTAGACGTACCCATATAGTGATAAATTGGTTTTCCGTTCAGGGAAAAGCGTGAAGTTGAATCGGGCATTAAACCACGCCCTTGGGTACTGCGTATGGCCTGACAAAGATTGGTTTTCTGTGACAAGCAGAATTTGCACTCGCGGCATTCCGGTGTATAGAGCGGAATGACATGATCATCCTTTTGTAACGACTTAACTCCCGACCCAACATCGACCACAATCCCAGCACCTTCATGACCCAGAATGGAAGGAAATAACCCTTCAGCATCTGCGCCGGACAGCGTGTAATCGTCCGTATGACAGATACCCGTGGCCTTTATCTCAACTAGTACTTCACCGGCTTGAGGGCCTTCCAGATCAACATTCTCAATGGTCAGCGGTTGACCCACCTTCCAGGCGACAGCGGCACGTGTTTTCATAGGGGAGTCCTTTTGCTATATGTTTATATCTGCCAAGATTTACACAATAGCGTAGTATCGGTCAACCTAATTGGATTGTGTATAGTGCTTTGAGCTTGTGATTCTCGGTTTTTTTAGACGCTATTGTATGGTGAGTCTACTATAGGGCACCTCTAAAAATTCAGAGTTCTAAACAAGACCAGGCGCGAATAAAAAATATTGACGCAGCATATGATTGATATGTAAGGAAATATTTTTTGTGAGTAACGAAGTATTGTGACGAAACGGGGTAAGCAGGCAAG
>JAUXRH010000246.1 GCA_030682075.1 Nitrosomonas sp. | reverse complement strand
GAAACTTTTCTTCATTGCAAGTACCGGTGGAACATCATGGAAGATCACCAGTAATGGCGAGAACCAGGCAGCCATCAACAATGGGATGGAAAGTGACAAGGCGACGAGCGAAGCTGTCAGCATGTTACTCATCACGTCCATTAATTCACTTTCATCAACTCTTTTGCCATATAGCAGCATATCCACCATTACGGTGCCACCGATAAGCATAATGATGCCAAGAATCAGTACTTGTCCGATTAGATAGATGCCGCCAATAGTAATGAGGGGTGTTGCATTCTTTTTGAACGCTACGAATAAATAGGATAGTTCGAGTTTCTCACCTTGCTCCAGACCTTTACATCCTAGCATCAGTCCCGCTAAAAATACGGGTGAAATCAGTGTAAAGATAAATTGACCCAATACAGGAATAATCGCGAGTGTCATTGCAATTAATAAGAGGGTGAAACTTAACAACATCCATGCCACAGGAGCCAGGCGGAATAAATAAAAACCACTCATTATCCATTGCCAGCCCTGTTTTGCTTTAACTTGCCGAACTTCCATTTCTTTGTCTCCAATTAGATTCGATAGGGCGGATGTTTAATTAAGGATATCTAGGAGTCTGTCGGACTTAAGGTTGATCTACGGCGCAAATGGGACAAGCGGTTCATATTACCCTGATTTTTCGTTGCATAGAATGACTATGCGTCTCAAAATCCGGCCAATCTGTCCTCGCTTTCCCACTTTGCTCGCTACGATCACTTAAGTCCGACAGACTCCTAGGGTGCCTCTAAAAATCCATATTTCGTCACCATACTTCGTTGCTCACAAAAAATATTTCCTTACATATCCATCATATGCTGCGTCAATATTTTTTATTCGCGCCTGGTCTTGTTTAGAACTCTGAATTTTTAGAGGTGCCCTCCATTCGAATGCGGGTTGCATCTGCAATTAAATCCAGATATTCATAAGCTTGGATTGGTCTACTGTGTAGTTCTTTAATATGTCTCTGAAGTATGCAGGATCTTTTGCATGTGTCAGCTCTCCTGGGCGCGGCAGATGGTAATCGTACAATCGTGATATCCAGAAGCGCAGCGCACTCGCACGTAACATCATCGGCCAGGCATGATGCTCTGCAGGTGAGAGTGGACGAATTCGGTGATAGGCTTTCATCAGCGAAAGTGTGCGCATCTCATCCAATGTTTTATTTTCAGTGATGCACCAATCATTAGCAACAATTGCCAAATCGTACAACAATATATCGTTACAGGCGAAATAAAAATCAATGACACCACCAATCTTATCGTTAACAAATAGAATGTTGTCGCGGAATAAGTCCGCATGGATGACGCCCGATGGCAGTGTTTCAGATCGATGGGAAGATTGAAATTGCAGCTCTTCTTCCAGTAATTTCTGTTCATCCGTGGTTATAAAAGGCGAAACATCGGTTAATCTGGCTTTCCACCATTCCAGTCCACGTGGGTTTTCCATTTTTCCGGTGTAGGATTGTCCAGACAGATGCATATTTGCCAGCGTTGCGCCTACTTCAGCACAATGATTGGCCGTGGGGTTTTCCACTGATGCGCCGGGCAGGCAAGTCACGATGCTCGCGGGCTTACTATTTAACTCGCCAAGTAACTTATTATCCACGGTGATTATCGGTTTGGGGCAGGGTATGTCATGAGACGATAAATGCGCCATCAGGTTCAGATAAAAAGGTAATTCGTCAGCGGTAAGTTTTTCAAATAAGGTAAGGACATATTTTCCCTGCGTCGTAATGACAAAATAATTGGTATTCTCAATGCCGGAAGATATGCCCTTTAAATCAATGAGTCGACCCAGTGAATAATGCTTTAGCCAGACAGAGAGTTGTTCCTGAGTAACGGGTGTAAAAACTGACATGTGTTAGGAAAAGGGCGAAGAAAAATAAGAAGAATTAAATTGATACAACACGGTCACGAGCGCATTTCACCTTTTGCCAGAAGTTAGAATTCCAGAAGTTTCCACATGGGTGGACTGACATCGCTTCCAGGTTCTCCAGGGTGAGTATGTAACCCTCTTCCACGATTTTTGACCAGGTAATAGGGTAAGCCAATCCGAGGAATAACCTTGATCATATATATCTCACCACTGATACGATGTTCTTCAATCGTATCCTCGCCACGTTGAATGATCGTAATCTGCGGTTCCAGTTCTGGATCCAGTTCAAGATCAGGCGGTAGTGGTGGCGGTTCGGCCAATTCGGGTAACGGTTGTAGATCCTTAGGCAAATCAGGCTGTGCCGTTACGGTCACCGTAAAACTTAACAACAGTAAAAATATAATGCGATGCATATTGGCTCCCGGTAGAACAGGCGAATCACTCTCTATATTCTATCTGAATTAACAGGGATCAGTTACAGATTGAGCTGAATTTCTCGTTCTGCAGCCGTTGGCTCAAAGCCGCAAGTTTCATAATACTGAAAGATTGCACTGACAACCTCACTCGGTTCATCAATGATTTGTACCAGATCCATATCCTCCGGCGAGATAAAACCTTCAACGATCAAAGTCTGTTGAAACCAGTCCAGCAGGCCGCGCCAGAAATCCGAACAAACCAGGATGATCGGCATTTTTCTTGTTTTACCTGTTTGTATCAGCGTGAGTGCTTCCATTAGCTCATCCAGTGTGCCAAATCCACCTGGCAAGACGACATATGCCGTTGCAAACTTTACAAACATATATTTACGTGCAAAGAAATGACGGAAAGTCTGGCTGATATCCTGATAAATATTGCGGTGTTGTTCATGGGGAAGCTGAATATTGAGGCCAACACTGGGGGACTTGCCAAAATAGGCACCTTTGTTAGCTGCCTCCATAATTCCTGGTCCACCGCCAGAAATGACTGAAAATCCAGAGTTTGATAATTGTTTGGCGATTTCCTCACCCAATTGATAGTAAGGGTGTTCAGGCCGCGTACGCGCACTGCCAAAAATACTGACTGCAGGCTGAATTGGATCAAGTCGTTCCGTTCCTTCGACAAATTCTGCCATAATCCCAAACAAACGCCATGATTCTTTTGCCGACCAGGGTTTTTCAAGAGATTGGGTTGTGGCTAGTTTATTTTGCAGGCTCATAGGAAATCTTTCTAAATGAAAACATTGTTGCTGGTTGATGGTTCGTCTTACTTATATCGAGCGTTTCACGCGCTACCAGATTTGCGTAACCGACAAAACGAACCAACCGGGGCGATTCATGGTGTGCTCAGTATGTTACGCCGCTTACATAAGGATTACCACGCCGATTATAGCGTGTGTGTGTTTGATGCAAAAGGTAAAACCTTTCGAAATGCCTTGTATCCGGCATATAAAGCGAACCGCCCGCCGATGCCTCATGACCTGGTCGCTCAGATTGAGCCATTGCAGGCATGTATTCGCGCATTAGGATGGCCAATTTTGGTGATTGAAGATGTTGAGGCAGACGACGTTATTGGTACTTTGGTAAAACAAGCAACGAATGAGAATATAAAGTGCATTATTTCCACAGGTGATAAAGATATTGCGCAATTAGTGAATCCACAGGTAACCGTGGTTAACACCATGAATAATGAAGTGCTGGATGAAGCGGGTGTGAGGGCAAAGTTTGGTGTGTCGCCAACACGCATTTTAGATTACCTCACCTTAGTGGGCGACAGCTCTGACAATATCCCCGGGGTTGAGAAAGTCGGTCCAAAGACAGCGGTAAAATGGTTGATGCAATATGAATCACTCGACAATCTCATCGAACATGCCGATGAAATTAAAGGCGTCGTAGGAAATAATTTACGTAAGGCATTGGATTTATTTGATTTGACGCGGGAGCTGCTCACCATAAAATGTGATGTGGTGTTGCCAGTGTCTATGGCTGATCTGCAATTAAAACCACAGGATACTGAAAAACTTATTGAATTCTACGAACGGTTGGATATGAAATCTTCGTTACGGGAATTGCAGCAAAATTCAGTTCCGGGACAACAAATCACAACCAGTAACGACCGAGCTAGAGAGACAGCCTATCCGGGCGAAGCCAGCCCAACAACCTATCAGACGTTATTTACTGAATCAGAGCTGGATGAATGGATGGCGCGATTAGATACCGCTTCTCTGGCTTCAATTGATACGGAAACGACAGGATTGGACCCAATGCAAGCACAACTTGTTGGTCTGTCATTTTGTATTGAAGCGCATCATGCGGCCTATCTGCCACTCAATCACCATTATGCGGGTGTTGCGCAGCAAATGGCCATGGATACTGTGCTGAAGAAACTTAAACCCTGGCTGGAAAACCCCTCAAAACTCAAGGTAGGGCAAAATCTAAAATATGACAAACATATTTTTGCCAATCACGGCATTAACCTGAGTGGAATTATGCATGACACGATGTTGCAATCCTATATTCTGGAATCCCATCGCCCCCACAATATGGATAACCTGGCATTACGTCACTTGGACATTAAAACCATCAGTTATGATGAAATCACGGGGAAAGGCGTCAATCGCATCGGATTCGATCAAGTAGATATCGAACAAGCAACGCAGTATGCGGCAGAAGATGCTGATATTACGTTGCAATTGCACCAATGCCTGTACCCCAGAATTGAAAGTGAACCCCGTCTTGACGATATCTATCGTCAGCTTGAAATTCCCGTCCTTAGCGTGCTGTTTGAGATGGAGCGAAATGGGGTATTACTTGATACCAAACTGCTTCAGATCCAAAGTCGTGAATTGGGTGAAAAATTACTGGCTCTGGAACATCAGGCATATTTAATTGCCGGGCAACCTTTCAACCTCAATTCACCCAAACAAATTCAGGAAATATTATTTAATCAGCTCAAGCTGCCTGTTTTCAAGAAAACCCCGAAAGGTGTGCCGTCAACGAATGAAGATGTTTTGCAGCAACTGGCACTGGATTATCCGTTGCCAAAAGTCTTGCTTGACTATCGGGGTCTTGCCAAACTTAAATCGACCTATACGGACAAGTTGCCCAAAATGGTCAATGCACATACTGGCCGGGTGCATACCAACTACGCACAGGCCGTTGCAGTAACCGGGCGACTTTCCAGTAATGAGCCGAATCTGCAAAATATTCCGGTTCGTACTGCCGAAGGCAGACGGGTTCGTGAAGCATTTATAGCGCCATCAGGCCATCGCATCATCTCTGCCGACTATTCACAAATTGAATTACGTATTATGGCGCATATTTCACAGGATGCCGGGCTACTCAAAGCATTCGCGGCCGGGGAGGATATTCATAGCGCGACTGCAGCTGAGGTATTTGGCGTACCACTGGCGGCGGTCGGTAGAGAGCAGCGTCGTTATGCCAAGGTGATTAATTTTGGATTAATTTATGGCATGTCCGAGTTTGGTTTGGCTGCGCAGTTGGGTATAGAACGTAGTGCAGCCCGAATCTATATGGAACGCTATTTCGCACGTTATCCCGGAGTTGCTGATTACATGCAACATACACGGGAAAATGCGAAACGCACCGGCTATGTTGAAACTGTACTTGGTCGGAGATTGTGGTTACCTGAGATCAATAGTGCTAACGGAAATCGTCGACAAGGCGCGGAACGTGCTGCTATCAATGCGCCGATGCAGGGGACGGCAGCAGATATTATAAAGTTAGCGATGATTGCTGTACGTGACTGGTTGGCGCAGGACAGAATGCAGAGCAAGCTTATCATGCAGGTACATGATGAACTGGTATTGGAAGTGCCGGATGATGAAGTTGAAATAATGAAGCATAAGTTGCCAGAACTGATGGGAAGTGTCGCGAAACTTGATGTGCCACTATTAGTGGAAGTCGGTGTCGGAGGGAATTGGGAGCAGGCGCATTAAAGAGCATCTCTGAAAATTCAAGTTTCCAGGCAAGACAAGGCGCGAGAAAAAATTGAGCGTAGCATATGGTTGATATGTAAGAGAAAATTTTTTATGAGCAACGCCGTATTGCGACGAAACGGGGTAAGCAGGCAAGCCGCAAAGCGGCTGCTCGCAAA
>JAUXRH010000245.1 GCA_030682075.1 Nitrosomonas sp. | reverse complement strand
CGTAGCGAGCAAAGTGGGAAAGCGAGGACAGATTGGCCGGATTTTGAGGCGCATAGTCATTCTATGCAACGAAAAATCAGGGTAATATGAACCGCTTGTCCCATTTGCGCCGTAGATCAACCTTAAGTCCGACAGACTCCTGGATAAGGATAGTAAAGACTGCATGCTCATAGACCGCAAGGGAGGGAAATGCCAATGAAAAAATCTTTAATCGCCAGCGTTATTCTGGGCATATTGATGGTGTCGTCCGGTGCTTTAACCATGGCCCTGACGCCAACCATAAAAATTGCTGATCAAAAGGAAAAACCTGACCTTGAAATCATGATTCCCCCTGCATTTGAGGATTGGCAGATCGACAACTCGATTATTCCGTTGCAAGTCGACCCACAAACCCAGGCGAAGCTTGACAGGATATATAACCAGACATTGTCAAGAACCTATGTGAACTCACTGGGGCAGCGGATCATGCTCTCGGTGGCCTACGGCGGGGATCAGGGTGACAATCTGGCCGTGCACAAGCCCGAGGTATGCTATCTGTCGCAGGGCTTCGAAGTAATGAAGATTGTTGCGGGAGAACTGCTCACCCAGTATGGCACACTGCCGGTCAAACGCCTGCTGGCGGTGCAGGGCAATCGTAACGAACCCATAACCTACTGGGTTACGGTTGGCGACAAGGCGGTCCTGCCTGGCCTTGAGCAGAAATTACAACAACTGCGCTACGGCCTGACGGGAAGCGTGCCTGACGGCATGCTGGTGCGCGTATCTTCCATCAACCCTGACGAAGGCGATGCCTACCGGCTTCAGGCACTCTTCATCCAGGACATGTTGTCCGCAATCGGCATCAAAGCGCGCACCCGGCTGGCAGGAACTTTTGGCGCATAAAATACCAAACTTTGTCAACGTGACGAATATGTCAGCCAGCCCAACCATTCCAGCCAGTCGGATCATACCATTCATTATCGTGCTGGCAAGCGTACTAATGGCGATGCTGTTTGGCTTGATCTCGGTCACAACCAGCCCGATATTGGTCAGTTTTGCAGTGGCTCTGGTTGCAGGAACAATTTTACTGGCACGGCCCGTCTGGATCATGTGGCTGGTGCTGTCGCTTGGTTTGCTGGTGACAGGCCTCCTTCCGCTCTATGTCGATGCAGCGGCTGGTAAGGCCGCATGGGGGGTCTCGCTGCTCGGTTTTACCCTGATGTTCCTGGCGTTTCTAAAAGTTGCCACCTCCCCGGACGCGCGGAAAGATACGCCCGCTTTTGTCTGGGCCGCTCTCGGCTTTTTGGTTTATGCGCTGCTCAACTCACTCATCCAGTGGCATTCCGTAGGGGAGTTCTCCGGCGGTTTCAAGCGCTACTTCCATATGTGGGGCATCCTGTTCGCCTTGTGCTGGCTGGTTTTCGATGAGCAGGACATCCGCCGTTGGCGAGTATTTTTTGTCATCGTCGCTCTGGTGCAGTTGCCCTTCGCAATTTACGAAGTTATTGTTTTTGTTCCGTTACGGGAAGGATTGAGAAATTCCTTTCCGGGTATGGTGCCTATCGATGTCGTTGGAGGGACCTTTGGCGCGAGCCTGACCGGCGGGGGCGCCAGTGCGGAGATGGCCACCTTCCTTATTATCGTGCTGGCGTTCCTGCTGGCGCGGTGGATGGAGAAGATGTTATCTACCGGTCGCCTTATCCTGTTGACATTCCTGGTGTTAGCGCCATTGTTCCTGGGCGAAACCAAAGCCGTGGTCATCATGCTGCCACTGATGTTTCTGGTGCTCTTCCGTCATCAAATGCTTGTCCAGTTGCATTATTGGCTGATGGGTTTGATCGTGGTTGCCTTGCTTGTGGTGGTTGCGAGTTACGCCTACTTGCACAATATTTCGACACAAAAGACAATGGCTGAAAAAATTGAAGACACCCTCGACTACAACATTTACGAACGGGGTTCTTCTCATTTATATTATCTCAATCGCACCACAGCGCTGACTTTCTGGGTCGAGCGTCAGGGTGTTCATGACCCGGTTTCCTTCGTGTTCGGAAATGGTCTGGGCAGTTCGCACACCAATACGGGCGGCCACATGGCCATGCGCTATCCCTGGCACGGCATCGGGTTGACCGCAGCATCAACCCTGCTTTGGGATCTGGGTGTGTTTGGCTTCGGCTTGTTCATCGCCATCCTTGCCTTGGCCTGGCGCAGCGCTGGCCGGTTGCGGCGGGAATCCACCTTGCCTACGGTTCGGGCGGATGCCGCCGCCATTCAGGCCGCTTTGGCGCTACTCGCTTTTTACCTCTTTTACCGTATCGGAGTGCTGCAAACCCTGAGTTTCCAGATCGTGTTTGCCGTGCTATTGGGTTATCTGGCCTGGTTGCACCGCAGGCATGTCGTCGCAATAGCCAATAACCATTCATGAACGATTCGCCGTATTCCATCGCCGCGCTCAAGCGCAGCGCAGTGCACTTCCTTACCGGCAAGGCTGCCTCTGCCTTGCTCACCTTGGTCACCCTGCTCTGGCTGGTGCGTTTGCTGGCGGTGGAGGAGTATGGTGTCTATGTGATACTGGTGGCCGGAATGGAGCTTGCGCTGGCCATCACGTCGTTTGGCCTGCCGTGGGTGGCGGCGCGTTATTTGCCGGAGTTTCGCCTGCATGCCAGCGGGAAGCTGCTGGTGCATTTCGTGTGGCAGGTCATTGCCCGCATGGGTCTGTTTCTTGTCGCGGGTGCGTTGTTGCTTTTCATGGCGGCGCCATGGCTGATGCCATCTCTGGAACTCGCGCAATACACGGATATGGCGAGGCTTTATCTGCTGGTGCTGCTGCTGGAAGGTTTGGGTCGGCGTATCCGGGAAAATATTCTCGGATCTTTGATGCAGCAGAGGCAGGCGCAAATCAGTCTGGTGGCGCGTAATCTGGCGTTGCTGTTGCTGTTGCTGTTGGGTGTCGTGGCGGCTCAGGGAGTGGTTTATCTGCATCATGTGGTGCTGGCCGAGTTGGCGGCATCGGCGCTGGGCGCCGCGCTGGCGTTGCATAGCTTGGTTCGGCACTTGCATGTCCACCGCGACTTGTCGGGACAGGGGGGCTGGCAGCCGCCAAACTGGCCGGACATGTGGCGCGTCGCGCGCCACATGTATTTTAGCCAGCTTGTGACGCTAACCTATAGCCCGCAGGTATTTGTCTTTTTGATCCAGCGTTACCTCGGCGTGGAAGCCACCGCGCTGTTCGGTTTCTTGCGCAGCCTGTACATGCAGATTTGCCATTATCTGCCGGCCAAGCTGCTGTTCGGCCTGATCCGGCCCAAGCTGGTGGCTTCCTACGTGGGGGCAGGCGGTATGGGGGAGTTGACGCACAACGCCAATCTCGCAGGCAAATTGAGCCTGTTTGTTCTGATGCCTCTGGTATTATTTGCTTGGCTTGCCGGGGGTGAATTATTGAATTTGCTCAGTGGTGGCAAATTCAATCAGGCGGGTTATTACCTGGCCGGTCTGCTGCTGGCGTTGATTCCCCTCAGTCAGCAGCAGATACTGGCGACTGTGGCGGTCGCCAGTGACAACAGTCATCTCAGTTCCTGGGGGAGTTCTTTGGGTATGTTGGCCCTGCCGCTGGCTTATTGGCTGTTCGAAGCGGATCAAGGATTGTGGGGGCCTATCGTCGCGATAATCGTGAGTCAAATACTATTCAATGCCACGATTATTGCCGTCTTGGTGCGCACCACTACTTACCGGCCCGATGCCATCGGGTTCTTCAAGCTGATAGCGGCGGCTTTGGCGGGATTCGTTCTGATGCAATCACTGGCAATGCCAGTGCACGGCTGGTCAGGTTTACTTGTGATGGCTGCGCTCGCTGGCGGCCTTTTCCTGCTGGCGGCTTATTTCCTCAAGCCTTTCCGGGTGGAAGAGCGGGCGAGGTTAAACCGGCTGCTCAACCGCAAGATTTTCATTTGGTAATACGTAGAACAATGAATATCCGTATTCTTTACCTGACCGTCGAGACTTGCCGCATTTTCCTGGATATTATATGCATGTTCTTCGGCAATACTTGGCTGTATGGAATCAAGCATCTGTTCAGAGGTAGATTTGTGATTCTGTTGGTGCAGCGGGTGCTACTGGTTAATTCTCAGCGAGGTGAAAGATGATACTTTTAATCCTGACAAAAATGTACAACAAACCAGCGGGAATACTTATATGAACGAAAAGAGCAATTTAATTTTTCTACTGGGCGCGGGCCGCTCGGGCACCACGCTGCTCTATAAGATACTGTCCGCCCACCGTAATGTGGCCTATCTAAGCAATTACCAGCAGCGCTACCCCGAATGGCCTTTTCTGGCCTGCTTGCAACGCCTGCCAAATTACTTTCCGGGACTCAAGCGCAAATCGTGGTTTAAGGAGAGTGGCGGCGCTTATTTCAACGAACGGCGCAGGTTGTGGTTGCATTCCATTGTGCCAACCCCATCGGAGGCTGAATCGGTGTATGCCAGTTGTGGGATTCCACTTGCACCTGCTGAAGATTATTATTTATTGCCCCACACTGCCGACTGTCTGAGAGAGCGTTTTGAACGTATCCTCCATGCTTCCGGTGCGGATGTGCTGCTATCGAAGCGCACCGCCAATAACCGCCGTATACCGGTTCTGAAACAGATATTCCCCAATGCGAAATACATCCATCTGATCAGGGATGGTCGCGCGGTGGCTCATTCTCTATTGCAGGTGAAGTGGTGGAATGACCATACTTTATACTGGGCGGGAAAGACGCTGCGACAGATGATTGCCGAAGGTGCAGACCCTATTGAACTAGCTGCCCAGAATTGGGTTGAAGAAATGCACTCACTGGAGCGGGGAATTGCTCTGATTCAGAGCAATCAGTTGCTGGAGGTGCGATATGACGAACTGCTGCGCGACCCGTGTGGCCAGTTGCAGCGTATTTTGGATTTCATGGAGGCGACTGTACAAGCAGATGCCACATTCTGGGGAATCGTCGAATCCTTGCATTTCGCGCCAAGACAGGAGGCGTGGGTTCGTAACTGGACAGAATCAGAATTGAACAGGGTATTGAATCTGCAGGGCGATACTTTGCATCGCTGGGGGTTTCTTGCAACTGATGAATGATTGTGAGCATAATCTATCATGTTGACTTAATCTTTGTGGGTTCAATTCCCAGCCCCTTGGGGCGAAAGTTGGTTGAAAACCAGCAGATTGAAGAACGCAGTTAATACCCCGCAGCTTGCTGCAGGGTGCTTTATTAAACGTAGGAATACCAAAAATGACATACACGGAATTCAATCAGGCAGGAAAAATTGCACAGGACAGTTTTCATGCGTTGTATATCTGCTCCGCTGCTCGTTGTGGTTCTACCCTGACTGATATGTTCATGGGTGGGCATTCCCAAGCGGCTTCTCTGGGAGAAGTTAACTTTCTGGGCAAGGCTATCAGTCTGGATGGCAAATGCAGTTGCGGCGACAATTTGCGTGCTTGTATGCAGTGGCGCAAAGTATTCGATGTTATTCTATCTACACAGGGCATTGATTTGATTAAGAACCCTTATGCGTTCAGGCTGTGGGATGCGCTTGCCGCTGTCGTGATCGACCATCGGCGCCAGACGCCCGCATACCGCACGGCAGTCACTTTTCGTAAGGCTTGGCTGGAGGCTCGGAATCACCTGCCAGACGGCTTACGTGAACGTTTCCCGATTCCGCCCGCGCTGCTTAAAGCACTGCGCAACAAGATGGATCTGTATCAGGCGATTTCCCGCTGCTGGGACAAGTCGGTGATCGTGGATTCGTCCAAGAATTTCCGTGAAGCGGTCGAACTGCATCGACGCTGGCCAAGTCTTGTCAAGGTGCTCCTGTTGACCCGCGACGGACGAGGCGTTTATCTTTCACGCCGTTCCAGCGGGCGCAGCCAGTCCGATAGTGTGAATGGCTGGCTGCGCTATTACCGCCGTGCGCTGCCGTTGCTGGAAAGCCATATTGCCCCAGGCAGCCTGCTCAGAATACGGTATGAAGATCTGGCGTCTGATGCGGAAGCAACTGGCCGTACTCTGTGCGCTTTTGTCGGCATCCCTTTCGAATCAGGGATGCTCGACCTGGCACAAGCTGCGCGGCATCTTGTCGTCGGCAACAACACGCGATTTGTTCCCGGAAAGGGGATACGGCTGGACGAACGCTGGCGGACTGAACTCTGTGGAGCGGAACTGGATTTCTTCAAACGTAATGGCGGCGACATGAATTGCCGTCTGGGCTATCGCTAGGATCTTTGAGTGAAGTGGCCTGATGGGGTCGAAGATCGTTCTCCGCTGTTTCGTGCAGACAGGGTGGAACTGTTCGCCGGGCAGATGCCGGTACACGGTTGGTCAGACTTGCTTATCATGGCTGTGCTTGCTTGCGGTCTTTTCCTGCTGGCGGCTTATTTCCTCAGGTCTTTCCGGGTGGAAGAGCAGGCGAGGTTAAACCGGCTGCTCAACCGCAAGATTTTCATTTGGTAACACGAATAACAATGAATATCCGCATTCTTTACCTGACCGCCGAGACTTGCCCGACCTTCCGGGCAGATGTGCATGTGCTCTTCGGTAAAGTTTTACCGCAACATGACATTCAAACCGACATCGTGGCCGGAAAAACGCCGGGGACAGCGCAGGCCATCGTCTGGGGCGGCGGCGAAGCCTATCTCTGTGACGTATCCGGCGGTTCGGCAAAGAAGCGCATCAAGACCTTGCTGCATGGCATCAGGCACCTGCTCAGGGTCGATGCCCTGCGGTACCAGGCGATCCAGGTGCGCGACATGCCGCTGCTGGCAGCCATCGGCTTGCGAGTAGCGCGGTTCAAGGGATTGAAATTTTTCTACTGGATGTCCTATCCCGTGCCGGATGGACAAATCCTGTTGGCGCGTGAACGCGGACTGTCTGCGGGGTTGATGAAATTCCTGTTTCCCTGGGTGAGTGGCCGCGTTGGACATTTCCTGCTTTACCGGGTGGTATTGCCAAAGGCGGATCATATATTCGTGCAGTCCGATCAGATGAAGGTGGATCTGGTCAAGCGCGGCATTTGCCCGGAAAGAATGACCCCGGTACCTATGGGGGTGGACTTGGAAACATTACAAAACCTCGATATATCCCCAGTGGACGACAGGCGTCTTGCCGACAAGCGGGTGCTTGTCTATCTGGGCACGCTGGATCGGCCACGCCGAATCGAGACTCTGTTCGAGATGCTCGCCATCGTCAAACATCAGTTCCCCAACGTGCTACTGCTGCTGGTGGGCGATACGCATGAGGAGATGCATCAACGCTGGCTAGAGATGAAAGCGAACGAAGCGGGAGTGGGCGATCATCTTCTCTGGACGGGGTGGTTGCCGATGGATGAGGGTTGGCGCTATGTGCAGGCAGCGGAGGTAGGCTTGTCTCCAATTCCACGGAATTATCTGCTCGACTGTTCCTCGCCAACGAAAGTACCGGAGTACCTTGCCCTGGGCGTGCCGGTAGTGTGCAACGATAACCCGGATCAGCAGCAGGTGATCAAACAGAGTGGGGCGGGCCTATGTGTGCCCTATTCAGCCGGAGATTTCGCAAGTGCAGTGATAAAATTGCTGCGTCTGGATAAAAATGAACGGAATGAGATGGGGATAAAAGGCAGGAATTACGTGAATCACTATCGGGATTACCGGATAATTGGAGCTAATGTAGCGATTCATATAAAAAACCTGCTGTTGAAAAGTGATCATGAACGAAATGATTGAGGGTGTTCCAGGGATAAATTCCTTTGCGCCGCCAGTTTTTATCGTGGGCATGAATGGTTCCGGTATATGTGGCTGAATAGGAGAAGAAATTGACTCCAGAAAGGCTCAATACCATTCATGAACAGATTACGGCATCTGTTTTACGAATGCGTACTTATTAAGGGCACCTCTAAAAAGTCAAGTTTCCAGGCAAGACAAGGCGCGAGAAAAAATTGAGCGTAGCATATGGTTGATATGTAAGAGAAAATTTTTTATGAGCAACGCCGTATTGCGACGAAACGGGGTAAGCAGGCAAGCCGCAAAGCGGCTGCTCGCAAA
>JAUXRH010000185.1 GCA_030682075.1 Nitrosomonas sp. | reverse complement strand
ACCCTGTTCGGCACTGCCCAACTCAACGGCCTGAATCCATCTGATTGGCTCAAAGACACGCTAATAAAATTACCCACCTGGCCTAATAGCCGTATCGACGAGTTACTCCCGTTATCACCAGATTTCATTGAATGGCTAAAGCAAAAAATTTGATAGATGGTGGCGTTGGACGCTTACTCTTATTCAGCCTACGATGGTAATAAACCTGTCCCGGTATAGATAGCCCTGAACATAATCCACATTTAATCGTTCTGCAAATAATAGGTCGCCCTTATTTTCTATCCCCTCCAGAACAATTTGTTTCCCTACGAGATGCGCATAATCAATGATCGATTTAACTAAGTGCAAGAAATCCTCATCCTGTTTTCTGGTAACAACATATCGATCCAGTTTTATAAAATCCACCAGTTGTATGACAGTCGTAGAAATCAATGACTGTGGATTAAATACATCATCAATAGCTGTCTGAATTTTGTTCCTGGATAAGGAATCAATCATTGCCAAACTCATTCTGGCATCATTAATTTCTGAGTTTTCAATCAGTTCAACAATAATATCGCTTTTTGAATGGCTACTAAATAACTCTAGAAACGGATTATTTTCTCCTTCAATCCCACAGGCATAGAATGAATCCTGATCCAGGTTAAGAAAAAGTTTTTTATGATCGGGAGCGTTTAACAATTGTAATTTTTTTTGTTCATATTCAACCTGAAATAAGCTTAACGGGCTTTTATGCAATGAATCAAAGACGGCATCTGGCGGTATGGATTTTTTTTCGTTATCAAAAAACCTGGCCAGACACTCAAATGCATAAATCTCTTGGTTGCTCATATTTATGATGGGTTGATATTCGACGCCATATCTTTTATTTTCCATTAACTCAATGAGGAGTAACGAGGGCAACATTTTTTAGAGATCATGAAAGGAAAGCAGCAACGCAAGGAAGAAGAAATTTATTCTGAACTGGATAAATTATGAGATGCAATTTTTGTAACAATAAGCGCTAATGTTTGTTCAAATCTTACGACTCTGGAATCAGAAAGTTCCAAGTTAAAATTATGCAGCAGTCAGGAGGGGACACATGGAATCATGTCTTATGGCATATCCATCCAAGATCTCGCAGCCCCTCCATAATCCATTGATTACTCCACCGTATAAGTTGACATCATGCCCGCACTGATATGGTCATTGACATGGCAATGGTACATCCAGATACCCTGCACATCAGGACGCATGTCCAGCGTTTTGGTAGCGGCCGGCAATACTTCCGTCACATCCAGACGATTGCCATTGTGTAATAGCGTTGCACCATGCCAATGCGGCGTATGAAGATCCACTTCAGTGCCCATACCCATGACATACCAGCGCACCCGTTGCCCTTTTTGCATCACATAACCCTGATTGTTGCTGTAGACCAATCCGTTAATCCCATGCATCAGATTGCTTTCCTGGAAACCTTCATCCTCAGGGTCGCAGGAACCGCTGCAGGCGGCAAGATTGACATCCCTATATAAACTGGCGTTTTCATCGAACACGGTAAAGAGAGAAATAAATTCACGATCCACATCCAGTGGTGTTCTATCCCCGTTCTCAGATCCTCTTTTAGTAATAACGATCGGACCGATCAATCCGGCATTGGTATCGGCAGGTTCATCAACGTGACTGTGGTATATCCAGGCAATAGAAGAGGGATCATTGGGGCCTGGTCCCGCGCGTTCGGGAACATCCCACATATAAGTATATTCCCCGCCCGGCGCAACAACACCATCCGGCTTATGATTGTCACCTGCTGCATGGGAATGTGCAGCGCCTTCATGCGCTTTGGTATAAAGAACACCATGCGGATGAATACTTGCCGGGAAGCGCGTATTGTTCTTGAAGTGAACAACGATCCGGTCTCCTACGGCCGCCCGGATAATGGGCCCCAGTATGCCCAAATGTTCTTCTTCAGGCCCGCGCTGCTTTACTGCACCGAATCCTTCCGTATATTCCTTGTAAACCGCTTTCAGATAACGCCGACCTATCCCTTGTTCTACAAAGACACGCTGTTCCTCCGTAAACTCATTACCCGACATTGGATCAATAGGAAATGAGGGCGCATAATCCCACTGCACTTCCTCGGCAGCTATCCAATAGACCAGGTTCTTGGCCCATACCGGATTGCTGATACATCCAATAAACACAAAGCCTATCGATAGATAGCACAATTTTCTTAGAAACATTACATTAATCCTCCTGATTAAATATAACCCCATTCGCGCAATGACCTGTGAAACTACTCTCATCACTGAGGTCTGTTCCACTCATGCGAAATGCACATCTATTTGTATTGGCTGGCTAAATTGACCTGCTATTAATACTTGCAGGGAAAAATATTGCTATGGCGGTAAACAACTATGCCTTGCCATAAAAATTTTACGGCAAGGCATTCCGGCTTCTAAATTAATTCATTCTCATACGCTGAAATAATTTCGATGATCGTCACTTGCGCGGCTAATGCCTTGGACTTATCGCCGGTTTCACTGGATTCTTTCAAATCCTGCAGCGCATTTTCCATCTTTGCACGTTGCAGAGAACTCAAGCGCAATCCCAGATCAGAAAGAAAAATATTGGCATACAAAGACACTCTTTCAGCAGCAAGAATCGCCTGATTTTTATCAGCACCAATCGCTGATTTAACCAGATTCAGATCTCTCTTCATTTGGACAGCAATCCCTTTGTTTATTTCAATAAAGTTTTCATTGGCAACTACATTAGCCAAATTACCGGTCAAGCTAGCTTTGACACGATTGCTACCTGACGGATTATCCTGGGAAACAAATCCTTCAACAATACGATAGAAAAATTCCCCTTCAACCCGCACTTCATTTGCTTTACCAACATCGGTATCCCTATTGTCAATAATAAGTCCGGTGTAATGCAATGCTCTATTCAAGAAGGCTCTAACCAGCGGGATGACTATATTCTCCCGTGCTATCGCAACATCAATCCGGTCATCTGTATTTTGTTTGTTCAAGGCCTGCCTACCTTGCACAAACGCCAGTGTAATCTGATCATCTATATCCGGATTATTACCATTTTTGATCGTTTGTCTATCCGCTGAAAGCATCTTTTCTTCCTTGGCTGCAGTACCAATAATGGCCTGAAAGGCTGCATATGCCCGGTCCCACTCAAGCGCCAGTTCATCTGTTGCCAGATCATCAAAATGATCAGCCGCCAATGTTATCCGGTTATAGACAGCGAGGGCGAAAACACGCTGCAATGATTTGTCTATTGCCTGTCCAGCCTGTGCGTCTAAAGCAGCATTTTGATTTCCATTTTTGATAAATTCAATGGCAGCCAATATATCCTGATCAATCGACAGTCCATAAACCTGGTCAACAAACTGCGTCAATTGCTGCAAATCCCCTGCGTACTGCGCAGCAATTGCAACTGAATCGACAGGAGGAGTTTTCCGCAATTTACCGATTGCATTGAATGCTGAAACCGCACCATCAATGATGAGACTTGTATCATTTGTTTTATTATATTTGGCTAACTCAAGTTCGCTTTCATAGCTGGCCAGAATATCTGAAACCGTTTGCCGCACTCCGGCAGCTTTTGTGACATCGCCTGCATTGCTTGCACTTTTCAAATCATTTAAAGCGCTTTCCATATTACTGCGCAAAGTCGCGCTCAAGCGAATTTCCAGATCGGGAAGAAAAATATTTGCATACAGCAATGCCTCTTCCGCCACCTCCATGGCACGGCCACGATCCTTACCGGCACTGGATTCGTTGGCTTTCAATTCAGCTTTAACTCGGCCAATAAATCCTTTGTTCAATTCGCTGACAATCTGATCCGCGCCTACGTTCGCAACATTTCCCGTCAACTGCGCTTTGATCAGCAAATTTCCAAGCGGATTATCTTTTGTGATAAACGATTCGATAATGCGGTAAAAAATCTCGCCTTCTTTCTGTGCTTCGCGCGCCTCTTCCAAATCATCCTTATTTGAAAGAATACCGGCCACTTCCCGTAATACGCCAATATAATAGGCACGGGCTAAAGCGATCCGTATTACTTGGCGTTCAATACTGACGGTAATCTTGTCTTCGGTTGAATTCGTTTTGTCCAGCGCCGTCTTGCCACGCGCCAGCGCTTCAGTGATCTGAATATCCAGAGCCGGATTACTTCCTGTCACGATGGATTGTTTATCAGCGGAAATGACTTTATTTTCCCGCGCCGCAGTACTCTTGATCGCCTGAAATGCTGCGGTAGCCTCATCCCATTTTTGACCTAATGCCGCAGTCGTGCTGCTATCAAAATTATCGCGAACAGATGTAATACGATCAAGCACGGTCTGAAAGAAAACATGTTGCAATGATTTATCAATCACCTGAGCCGCCAGTAATGGCTCATTTTCATTCCTGATTTCGTCAATTGCCGCCAGAACATGACTGTCCAGGCTCAATCCAGCGGACGCATCCGCCTCCTGTACAAGTGCTTGTAGCGCGCCCGCATAGGCACCTGCAATGGCGTCCGCATTAATTGGAAATTCTTTTCGCAACGTTCCGATCGTCTTGAAAGCGGCAACAGACGTTTCAATTGTCTGGATATTTGATGATGTTACCGGTGCCGCAGCAGATACGGTTGCATTACCCATACCAAACGCAATAAAACTCAAGCATACAGCCAATGATTTACTCATTGAGAGGATCCATTTTTTTAACTTGAGATTCCCCGTCATCTTGAGTTGTTTATTAGACATTACAGTAGACTCCTTTCCAAGGTTAATTAATATTAATGCGAATGTTAATGATAATCATTTTTACTTATAAAATAAATAAAAAATATCTTCGCGCTTTTTCATGCTCACTAAAAATTTGCGATCAAAGTGGCCCTTACCGCAATGGGCGATCCGGGTGATATATTGTTATTATTTTGGACCGATGCGAAATATTTGGTATCAAATAAATTCTCAATATTTAACTGGCCGCGCACCTGTTTCGTCAACTGTGCAAATAACGCCGCATCAACCCGCGTGAAATCCGGTATTCTGACGGCATTATCAGTCGAAGCAAACATATCACTCCGATAAATCACACCAAATGCTGCGCCCAGGCGGGGGGTAAAATCATATCGATTCCATACTGAAAACGTATTACGGGGAAGCTCCGCTACCGATGCGCCTTTTTTTGCGGCATTTGACTGGCTGCTGGTAATTTCACCGGCCTGATAGGCATAACCGCCCATCACACTCCAGCTTGAAGTCAGTTGACCAGCGAGACTCACTTCAATCCCTTTGGTGCGCTGACCTTTAGTTAAAAAAGTCCTGGATGAATCATTGGGATCAACCGCGATAACGTTGGTACGATCCAGTTGAAATACAGCCCCTGTTAAGGCCAGGTCAGGACGGATATCCCATTTAGCTCCAGCCTCAAGTGTTGTGAATTTTTCTGGCTTAAGTATGGCTGTCGTTACATTTAATGAGGTCAGTTGATCACCTGCTCGCGGCACAAATGCCCGACTATAGCTGGTGTAAAATGAAACAGGTTCAATGGGTTTATAAATTAAGCCAAAGCGTGGCGAGATCAATCCATCATCCGTTTTTAAATGAGCTTTGGCTGCGTTTTTTTGTTGAAAATCCACTTCAAACAAATCATAACGAACCCCGGCAATTAATTGGAGTTGCGGCAGTAACTCTATCTGATCCTGAATATATAATGAGGTAACATTGACCACAGTCCGATTAACGTTATCAGCTTCATCGGTCATAAAAGTGATTGGCACATTTGTGATTGGATTATTTAAAGGAACTCGCAGGCTGCTGCTTGACAAATCATTATTAAAAAAACCCGTTCGTCGCCTGTTATTGGTATCCTGACGACCTACTTCTACGCCCGCCATCAGCGTATGCGAAATTGGCCCCGTGTCTAAAGAATAGAGCAAATTTGTTTGATTAAAAACATTCTGACGCGTTGTTGAATTGTTATAGGCACCCAATGACACTATGCCAGCAAAAACTTGGCTATTCGCGAACACATTTTGATAGAATTTATCATAGTCAGTATAATTAGTGCGGTTTTGCAGCGTAATTCCCGCATCAAATTTATGTTCAAGCAGAGAACTAAACGACAACACATCAATGTCCGCGTTACTGCGCCTGGGATCTCCAAAAAATTGTGATCTACGAACATCGACAGGACGTCCCATCAATGAAGGAATTCCTCGATCAGCCGTACGGTCATCATGGAATCGCTCCATGTTTAAAACCACTTTAGTACGATGTGTCGGTTTAAGTGTTACAGTCGGGGAAACGCCAAGTCGACTTAAACTGGCGCCATCACGAAAGCTGTCAGAATCCTCATACATGGCATTCACGCGAAATGCAGCCATATCATTAATGACATGACCCACATCAGCTGTTATTCTTTTTTGATTGAATGAGCCGCCTTGAAAAGAAAATTCCCGTACTGGATCCCAGCTGGCCTGCTTCGAGACACGATTGATGACACCCCCTGAACCTCCGCGCCCAAAAATCATACCATTGGCACCCTTGAGCACTTCAATTCGATCTGTGTTATAAAGATCACGAAAGAATTCGGCATCATCGCGGATGCCATCAATAAAAAAATCGCCGGTTGAACGATTACCACGAAACACGAGTGCGTCGCGGTTACCCTCTCCTTGTGATACTCCGACACCTGGCACATAACGCACAGCATCACCCAGACTCTGGATCGACTGATCCTTGATTAATTCATTAGTTATTACCGATATCGATTGCGGCACATCACGCAAGAGTGTATTTGTTTTGGTCGCAGTGACACTGCTGGTCGCGACATACCGACTGATACTACTGGCAGCCACTTGTATTGAAGGAAGTACTGTGACAACTTCGCTGGAAGCAGCCGACGCTGGTATTTTCTTTATGAGATAACCATTGGCACTCCGCTCTGCTAGCAAACCACTTCCTATAAGCAGGTAATTTAAGCCGGATTGAATATCAAAATTACCCTCTAATCCTTGTGTTTTCAGTTCTTTTAGTTCGGAAGAATCAAAAGAAATGCTAATGCCACTTTGCTTTGAAAATTGATTAAGTGCATTACTCAATGATCCTGCGGAGATATTATAGGATTGTTCCCCAAGCCGGGTGATGCCGGGTGATTCTGCAAAAACTGGATTTGGCAGGATACCAGCAACAAACCCAAAACAGATTAATATCACATACAATAAGATTGTATTAAATAAGGTACTTGGATGGTGATATTGCATTTGAATATGGAAATGTCTGAATTCTACAACAGTAAAAGATACAGTAGGCAGATGCATTTTTATTTTCTTGTAAATTAACTTAAACAAATGCTGGCTGGCGAGTACATACTATGCTGGCTGGCTAAAAGTCACTGGTAAAGGAGAGAAACCAGCAACAACGAAAAAATGATGCCTGGCTTTGCAATCAGTTCTGAATGCCGACTTAATGCATAAGCTCCAGCTGAGTCACCAACCAGTTAATATGCGTTTCGGTATCTTCCAGAATCTTTTCAAGTAGTTCACGTGACACTTAATTCTGCGCAACCTCGACAATCATCAGTTCTTTCTTGTACCTGCGGGGGATGAAGAAAGTATGGGTCGATGGCGTCAGTCATCGTTGTAGCTGGCGTGTGAGCCAACGTTTAAATCTGCGTTGCCCTTCTTGATTAGTTATCTCTTTTTAACGCGCGTGTTCAGAAAGCAATTCCATCTGAGCTTTCTGCAACCGTGTCTGATCCAGCACCTGTTTGGTTTGACAGGCACAAATCCCACATTGCTCAGTAACACCCAGGCAGGTTTTCAGATCCCGCATCCGTTCAGCGCCCTGATACACTGCTGCGCGAATGGCACTATCCGTTACCCCTTTGCAGACACAAACATACATGTTGAACGCCTTGAATCTATTATTTAATAAAAAACCAATGACTGTTATACAACACAAACAGTATCGCTAATGAGAATGATTCGTAATTATATTCGACTTTAAGCAAATTGCAAGTAATATGAAAAATATTTTTTGTCTATTCTTTATATTCTTTATGATTAACACAAAAAGAATTTTATTTATTCGTAGTTTCAATGATTTAAACACAATTCAACAAAACAGGAAACCAACAAGATATAAGACAGAATAGATTACAATGAGCACATCGACCTGGAATATCCAGAAACCAAATAGCAAATGAGAATTCAATGAAATCATTAACTCCGGTCATTTTATCGGGTGGATCAGGTACACGCTTATGGCCACTTTCCCGTGAAAAATACCCGAAACAACTTTTATCGCTGATTAGTGATGATTCATTGTTACAGGCCACTGTTCGCCGCCTGGATGGGCTGGAAGGTATTGAGCTGAATGTACCGGTAATCGTTTGCAATGAAGACTACCGTTTTGTGATTGCCGAACAATTGCGGGTCATGGACAGGGAAGGGACTATTCTACTTGAGCCGGTTGGTCGCAACACCGCCCCTGCATTAACGCTTGCTGCGCTTGCGGCAAGGCGTGAAAGAGGAGACCCTGTTTTATTAGTGATGCCATCCGATCATGTGATTGTAAACACAGAGTCATTTCAGGAAGTTGTTCTTAAAGGTATGCCGCTTGCACTTGAAGGTAATATTGTCACGTTTGGCATAACACCTGACAGCCCTGAAACAGGATATGGCTATATTCAATCAGGCGAATTAATGGGGCAGGATAAAGCTATTTATCGCATAGCACGCTTTGTAGAAAAACCTGATCTGACAGCAGCGCTGAGTTATCTTGATGCAGGCACCTATCTCTGGAATAGTGGACTTTTCATGATGCGCGCCTCGGTTTGGCTATCCGCTATTGGCAAGTGTCAGGCGGATATTTTGACTGCTTGCCGTACCGCCTGGGATCAAGGATCAGCTGATGGTGAATTTCTGCGTGTCGATAAAAATTCGTTTGCGCAATGCCCCAATGATTCAATTGATTACGCAGTAATGGAACGAATTACCCGCAATGATAGCGACCTTCCCACCGGCGTTGTGATTCCCCTTCTGGCCGGCTGGTCTGATGTCGGCGCATGGGACTCACTGTGGCAGATATTACCCAAAGATGACGTAGGTAATGTATCGCAGGGTGATGTATTATTAAACGATTGCTGCAATACACTCGTTATCTCAGAAAGCCGCTTAGTGGCATGTGTTGGCATCGAAGATATGGTTGTAATTGAAACGCCAGACGCCATACTGGTTGCCCACAAGGACAAAACACAAGATGTTAAAAAAATTGTCGACAGCCTAAAGCATAATGACCGGCCAGAAGGACGGCTGCACCGGAAAGTATTTCGCCCCTGGGGTTGGTACGATGGCGTCGATTTTGGCGAACGCTTTCAAGTAAAGCGTATCGTTGTTAAGCCTGGCGCTGCCCTTTCATTACAAATGCATCATCACCGCGCTGAGCACTGGATCGTCGTAAGTGGTACGGCGCGTGTAACGCGGGGAGAAGAAATTTATCTGGTATCTGAAAATGAATCAACTTACATCCCGCTTGGAATACGTCACCGCCTGGAAAATCCAGGTCGTGTGCCACTGGAAATGATTGAGATTCAATCAGGCTCCTATTTAGGGGAAGATGACATCGTGCGTTTTGATGATATTTATGGTCGAAAAGAATGCTGACTGAAGGTCGAAACCTTCCGTCCCCGCATTGTAAATCTTGATAGGACAAATTTTAACCACTTCATTCACCTGGTTCAGAATTAGTCGGAGACCCCCAAGCTTAATGTATAATCTCGTCTTTTCCATTACTGGATTGTTGGAGGTTACTATGCCTATTTACGAATATCGTTGCAATTCATGTGGCGCTAAAAAAGAACACCTGCAAAAAATGAGCGACGCACCCATTGCCGTTTGCCCGGCCTGTGGTAGTAGCAGCTACATCAAATTAATTTCTGCTGCCGGTTTTCAATTAAAAGGTAGTGGTTGGTATGTTACGGACTTCAAAAATAATAATAATAGAAAGCCTGATTCACCAAAAAAAGAAAAAAGTGAAGCCTCGACAACAACAGTTGCCGCTGCTCCTGCTGCTGCTGTAAGCACCAGTACCAGTACCAGTAAAAGCTCTACTGCAGATTAATTTTTAATAAAGAAATAATGACTTCGTTCAAATAAAACGAAAAATATGCTACAGCGCAATAAAGGGCACCTCTAAAAATCCATATTTCGTCACCATACTTCGTTGCTCACAAAAAATGTTTCCTTATATATCAATCATATGCTGCGTCAATATTTTTTATTCGCGCCTGGTCTTGTTTAGAACTCTGAATTTTTAGAGGTACCCTAAAGTAAAAGAACCGCCCGCTCATTCAACTAACATTCTATTTCTTGATTTCCGACTCTTAAAACGTTATGCGTACAAATTACTGTGGTGCCATCAATACCCGATACCTGGATCAAACTGTGACCCTTTATGGCTGGGTACATCGCCGTCGCGACCATGGCGGCGTTATTTTTATTGACTTACGAGATCGTGAAGGCTTAGTCCAAATCGTATGCGATCCAGATAATGAGAATACATTCCATACCGCAGAAAGAATTCGTAACGAATATGTACTTAAGATTACGGGTAAAGTTAGACCGAGACCTGAAGGCACCGTTAATCTGGTCTTAGTCAGCGGTGAAATAGAAGTTCTGGTCAAATCGATCGAGATTCTTAATCCATCACTAACCCCCCCTTTCCTGATGGATGATGACAATTTGAGCGAAAGCATTCGCTTAGAACATCGCTATCTTGATCTACGCCGCCCGGTAATGCAGGCAAATCTGCGCCTGCGCCACAGAGTCGCCATGGCTGTGCGAATATTTCTTGATCAGCAAGGCTTTATTGACGTGGAAACACCCATACTGACCAAATCAACTCCAGAGGGTGCGCGGGATTATCTGGTACCCTCCCGCGTGAATGAGGGCCATTTCTTTGCCCTCCCCCAATCGCCACAGCTGTTTAAGCAGCTTTTAATGGTGTCAGGGTTTGATCGGTATTACCAAATAAGTCGATGCTTCCGTGATGAAGACCTGCGTGCAGATCGCCAACCTGAATTCACTCAGATTGATATCGAAACATCTTTTCTGACAGAAGATGAAATCATGGCGCTGATGGAAGAGATGATTCGTCATTTATTCAGTACTATACAAAATGTTGACTTACCCAATCCATTTCCACGGTTGACCCACGCTGAAGCCATGCATAACTATGGCTCGGACAAACCCGATTTACGCATCCCATTGGTATTGACTGAACTCACTGACGTGATGAAGGAAGTACCGTTCAAAGTTTTCCGTGAAGCGGCAGAAAAGCCCAATGGCCGTGTCGCCGCATTACGGATTCCAAAAGGCGGCGAACTATCTCGTAAAGAAATTGATGACTTCACCAGTTTTGTTGCAATTTATGGAGCGAAAGGACTTGCTTACATCAAAATAAATTCAATTGAAAAAGGTATTGAAGGACTGCAATCCCCCATTCTTAAATTTCTGCCAGAAAAAACCATCAAAACCATTCTCACCCGAACGGAAGCAGAGGACGGCGACCTAATCTTCTTTGGTGCAGATAATGCAAAAATTGTAAATGATGCATTGGGCGCGTTGCGCGTCAAAATTGGCCATGAACAGGGTCATGCGGAATCTGGTTGGAAACCGTTATGGGTTATTGGCTTCCCCATGTTTGAGCGTGATGAAGAAGAAAATCGATGGCAAGCGTTGCATCACCCCTTTACTTCTCCAGCGGATGGCCATGAGGATTTACTCGAAACTGATCCGGGCAAGGCTTTATCGAAAGCCTATGATATGGTGCTTAATGGCTCTGAAATCGGGGGTGGCTCAGTTCGTATTCACCGCCAGGAAATACAATCAAAAGTCTTTCGCGCGCTGAATATTGCAGATGAAGAAGCACAAGAGAAATTCGGTTTCCTTTTGAACGCCCTGCAATATGGCGCGCCACCGCATGGCGGTATCGCATTCGGCCTGGATCGCATCATCACTCTGATGGCAGGCGTCGACTCTATCCGTGACGTAATCGCCTTCCCCAAAACGCAGCGTGCGCAATGCTTATTGACTCATGCCCCAAACAGCGTCGATGAAAAACAATTGCGTGAACTACATATCCGCTTAAGGAAAACTGAAATATCGAAAGATTAAAGAAATATTGATATCTCAGAAATGTATAAGACCCCCGTTTCAGTCCTGGTGATCATCCATACACCAGACTTACAAGTACTACTACTGGAACGGGCTGATCACCCCGGTTACTGGCAGTCAGTCACCGGCAGCCAGAATCAGGGAGAAATACTGGTTCAGACCGCTGCAAGAGAAGTTACTGAAGAAACAGGGTTGAATACCGGTGATTATCTACTCACAAACTGGCACATTCAAAACCAGTACGAAATATTTCAAGAATGGCGCTGGCGATATGCCCCGACAGTCACCCATAATACCGAGCATGTATTTGGCCTGCTAATACCCGCACCTGCACCAATAACGATCGCTGAACGAGAACATCTAGGATATATCTGGTTACCGTGGCAACAAGCAGCAGAAAAAGTTTTCTCTTCGAGTAATGCAGAAGCAATTCGCAATCTGGCGGCACAAAATGGAGAAGATAATTAATATGACCCAATTACCGATCAATCACTGGTTCGCCATAACAACAAACTGAATCAATAATTTAATGCCGATAAAGCATTCATATCGCCATTAAAGATTATTATAAGTAAAACAAGGCTTTTATATAATACGCTGAATCGGTATAATGCCGCTTTCCGGGTCGTTAGCTCAGCTGGTAGAGCAGCGGACTTTTAATCCGTTGGTCGCGAGTTCGAATCTCGCACGGCCTACCAACAAAAATAGTGGCTTACAGAAATAGAAGTCACTGTTCCAAAAAATTAGCAGGCCTATAGGGCACCTCTAAAAATCCATATTTGCGAGTAGCCGCTTTGCGGCTTGCCTGCTTACCCCGTTTCGTCACAATACTTCGTTACTCACAAAAAATATTTCCTTACATATCAATCATATGCTGCGTCAATATTTTTTATTCGCGCTTGGTCTTGTTTAGAACTCTGAATTTTTAGAGGTGCCCTGAATAAGGTGTTCGTGCTTACTGGATTATTGAGAACAATTTACATTGGGTGTTTGATATTGCTTTTGATGAAGACAGTAATCGAACACGCAAAGGCCATAATGCAGCTAATCTTGCTATATATCAGATATATTGCTTTGAACCGATAAAAAAAGAAAAAACATAAAAAGTCGGTGTAAAAACAAAGCGACTAAAGGCGGGGTGGGATAATGATTATTTGTTGCGGGTTATTGAAGGAATTTAAGTCCGTTTGCCCTGCGTACTCGCATGGCATGTGCGCAATCGCACCGACTTTATGATGTGCCAATAGCCCGCCTCAATCATCATTTGGCGTGTATTCTGCTACGCACAGTTGAATGTCGTGCAATTCGGCGAGCTTCTCGTTAGCCAGTGTCGGCCCAAAGTTCCGGCAGTGTACGCCAATGAGTTCAATGGCCGTGGCGCGGATGGCTTTGTCCAGCAGCCGATTTGAGGCTTTACCTCCCTTCTTGCTGGCCAATCCATCCAAACCTTACCATCTGGTAACGCCTGGCCAATCGCCTCATTTGACGGATACTGATACTCATATCCTTCGATGCTTGTCGTTGATTAATCTTTCCTTTTCAGTGAATCAAATTCTTGTGTCCGTTTTAATTCTTTCTGGCTCATTTAGCTGTTCCAAATAAAAATCAAACCGAACGCCGTTATATTTAAATCAATTATCCACGGTCTGTTTTTATTTCAATAGCGCAGGTGAAACAGGTGGTATAGAACACAGGCCCCAGATGGTCACTAACAACTGCTATGCTTTATTTCTGCAACGAAAAGGCGGTACCCAAATGGATCTCAGCTCAAGAAAAGGCTAAAATCCAGCTGGTAACTTCTGGAAAAAATAAATCGCACGCGCATGTCCTCCGCCGACGCTTCATCTGCCCGAAATTCCTGCAGCCTTAGTTTCAATCTGAGCCACTTCGCAATGAACGGTTTCTTTGTTCTGGCTGGGATCATTTTGATCCTTTCTTCAGCACAAGCGCAAAAAGTAATCAGAGAAAAACCCCTTGTCCTCGAGTCCATCAAGGTCACTGCAACCCGCAGTGAAAAAAACCCGAGCCAGATTCCCAATACCCTCACTCATATTAAGCGGGATCAGCAACAAGACTACCAGCCCGGCGCTACCCTGGATGAGTTTGCCCGCAGTACGCCGGGTGTTTTTTTCCAAAACCAGTTTAATTTTGCTCAGGATGTGCGCATTGCTATTCGTGGTTTCGGAACACGTTCACCATTCGGCGTACGCGGGATCAATGTACGTGTCGACGATATCCCACAGACCTTGCCCGATGGTCAGACCCAACTGGATGCTATCGACCCGGCACTTATCGGGCGCATGGATATTCTACGCGGGCCCTCGGCTTCACTGTTCGGCAATGCTTCGGGCGGCATGATTGGCATGACCACACGGGAACCTCCTCTTGAGAAGTTTGCGCTGACGCCGCGTCAAGTGTTTGGTCAGTACGGTTACTTCAAATCAGAAATCTTTGCCGGTGGGCGCGAAAACAATTTTGACTATGGCTTGTTTGGCTCCCGCCTGCAACAAAATGGTTGGCGTGATCACAGTAAAATGGAGACGCTGTTTTCCCAAGCCAAACTGAATTTCCAGATGAGCGCCGATTCGGATTTGATGTTGCTATTTCGCAAATTCTACTCGCCGGACACCAAAGATCCTGGCGGCTTGACGCGTAGCGAGGTCAGCACCAATCCAAAGCAAGCCGCACCCAACAACCTGTCATTCAATGCAGGGGAGCAGGTGAGTCAAGATCAAGTCGCGGTGCGTTATCGCAAAAGACCTTCCGCTGCGCAAGCATTAACTGTCACTGCGCACATATTGCAGCGAGATTTTCAAAACCGTCTGCCATTTGTCGACGGCGGACAGGTGCAGTTTGATCGTCTGGTGGGCGGGTTAGCGGTTCAATTTGTGAATGATCATATGCTGTTTAAGAAGCCCAATCGTTTCTTGCTCGGTGTTGATTATGGTATGCAAAATGATGATCGCCGACGTTTCAATAATGACTTTGGTCATCAAGGCGCACTCACGCTGAATCAACTCGAGCGTGTACAAAGTGTGGGTCCGTTTTTCCGCAATGAATGGAAAGTAGCGGACAATCTTGACCTGGTCATGGGCGGTCGCTGGGATTGGCTGCATTATCAGGTCAAAGATGGATTTAAGACGGACGGTAATCAGTCGGGTTCCAGGACATTGGAGCAAGCCAGCGGCACGACAGGCCTGGTGTACCACCTGACTGAACACCATCAGGTCTATACGAATGTCGCCACCGTATTTGAGGCGCCGACAGCGACCGAGCTGATCAACAACCCGGCAGGGGCCGGTGGATTCAACCCTAACCTTAATGCGCAAACATCTTTGAGTCAGGAGCTTGGTCTCCGCGGCACACCCGCCGGATTCCAATATGAAACGGCGTTGTTTTACATCCGCTCGCAGAATGAAATTTCGCCCTATGAACTATCAACATCCCCCGGGCGGACGTTTTTCCGCAACGCGGGCCAATCCCGTCGACTGGGTGTCGAAACCCGCCTGGCAACGCCGTTATGGAATGGCTTAAGTGGTGATATTGCGTATACCTACTCTGATTTTGCTTTTGAAAAATTCATCGTCAACAACGTTAATCTGGAAGGCAATGCATTTCCTGGCGCGCCAAAACACCGGTTGGAAGGACGCATGCGTTATGCCCATACTTCCGGGGTCTTTGGACAGATTCATGTGCAACGAGTGGGAGAATTCTTTGTCAACGACACCAATACCGCAACCAATGATGCCTACAACCTGGGTCAGCTGCTGTTGGGATGGGAGAAGAAACATAACTGGATCGAGGGTTCAGTGTTTGTCGGCGTCAATAATCTGTTCGACGCCCGGTACAATGCCAACACCCGTATCAATGCGGCCTTGGGTCGTTATTTCGAACCCGGACCGCCGATCAATGTTTTCGGGGGGGTGCGCATTCACATTGTCCCGTTTTGAAATGCGTTCAAGAAGTCACGCACGGCGAATGCAAAACAGGTTGAGACGAGCTGACAAGGGTGGTACATTTAAACGCAAGAAATACTCAGGAAAACAAAAGAAATGATACGTAAATTATTCATTGCCATGCCGCTTCTATTCGCTTTATTCAGTTCTGGCTATTTTCTTGCGTCCGCTCATGCTCAGCGCATACAAACACCGTTTGAAGTCAGATTGCTGGTCAGTGGATTGAATTTTCCCTGGGGCATGGCCTTCATGCCAGATGGGGATATGCTGGTCACGGAGCGCATGGGGCAATTACGCAGGGTTACACCCGATGGCCGTTTGTCCGAACCCATAAAGGGCATCCCTCCCGTATTTAATCAACAGCAAGGTGGCTTGCTTGATGTCGCACTAGACCCTGATTTCTCTAACAACCGCATTATTTATTTATCTTATGCGGAGACGGAAGGCACCAAAGCTGGAACCGCCGTTGCCAGAGCCAGGTTTGTTGATAACAGTTTAATCGATCTGCAGGTCATCTTTCGTCAGTATCCCAAAACGGTCGGCGCCCAACATTTCGGATCACGTCTGGTGTTTGCGCCCGATGGCAATCTCTTTGTCACCTTGGGTGATCGCGCGAATTATATGGACGAATCACAGCAGCTGAATAATCATATGGGTAAATTAATTCGTATCCGACCCGATGGATCAATTCCCGACGATAATCCCTATGTCAACGAACCAGATGCCAAACCAGAAATCTGGTCTTATGGTCATCGACATATCCAGGGTGCTGCCATTCATCCAAAAAGCGGCAGACTATGGATTCATGAGCATGGCCCACGTGGGGGTGATGAAATTAACATTCCCAAGCCGGGGAAAAATTATGGTTGGCCCAAAGCAAGCTATGGCGTTCATTATTCGATGATCCCTATTAAAAATGAACACGCAGAACAGGGCTTTGAAGAACCCGTCTATTATTGGACACCCTCCATTGCCCCTTCCGGCATGACGTTTTATACCGGAAATCTATTCCCTGCATGGCGCGGTAACTTGTTTGTTGGCGCATTAGCAGGCCGACATGTGGTGCGATTGATAGTAGAAGGTGAAAGAATCATCGGCGAAGAACAACTATTAAAAAATACGGTGCGTTTCCGCGATGTCGCGCAAGGCTTGGACGGCGCACTGTATCTGCTCACGGATGAAGAAAATGGAAAGCTCCTCAAGCTCGTGCCCGCGACGAATAAAAAGTAACTTACCTCCAATCGTATGGAATGATTCGTTTCTGTCGCTACTTCGCTGCAGAAAAAGTTCATCAAGACTGACTCTATCCGGGAATATTCATGAAACCCATTTCCGAAGCAGCTGAACGCAACAAGCTGCCGATCCTGAAAGTATTGCAGACAGTTTTCGCTGATCGCACCGCAGTTCTGGAAATCGGTAGCGGCACGGGGCAGCATGCTGTATTTTTTGCATCCGCTTTGCATCATCTCACTTGGCAGCCAACAGAGTTATCTGTCAACTTTCCAAGCCTCCATGCTGGGTGCCGCGATAGTCTGGCACCGAATTTGTTCAAACCCGTACCGCTTGATGTCGATGATGAATCCTGGCTGGTCCCGCCAGTGGATGCTGTCTTTACCGCCAACACATTGCACATCGTCAGTTGGCTGCGTGTCTGCTGCCTATTCGTCAAGGCAGGTGCATTGCTGCCAGATGGTGGCACATTTTGCAGCTATGGTCCCTTTAACGTCGACGGCCGTTTTACCAGCCCGAGTAATGCCCACTTTGATGCTTACTTGCGCTTACAGGATCCAGAAAGTGGCATCCGTGACATTGGCGATCTGGCCGCACAAGCGGAAATACACCACCTCCTCCTGGAGGCGGACCACATCCTACCCGCCAACAACCGCATGCTGGTTTGGCGCAAGCATGTGAAGGTGGCATCAGCTTGAAGCTGTTTACTCGAAAGAAGGTCGTCCCTCGTTACCGCCGGAACGATTGTTGAGAGCACCGCTGCTGCAGGTGCTATTCACGATCCGGTATGGGATCACAGCACTTTCATCCAGAACCGGGATTGTCTGCGGGACAACGGGATGTGCGGGCACTTCTTTTCCGGCGTCAAATAAACTGGCGGAATAGCGGGGTAATCGGGCCAAGGCCGAAAATCGCCCGAATGTCACTCCAAATATGTTTATATAAAACAATCGGTTAAATGGAGTTACTTAAGAGGCTGAATTGAGCGACGGTGATGCCAGCCCACTATGCTACATGCGGCCTGTGCTGATGGAGAACTGTAGCGGTCGGGTAGTGGATGTCAGTGTATTGGCGACAACGGGAACAGCTGAGCGGGAAGAATCGCTCAAACTGTTGCAAACTAACACCAAATCGTGAGCTACAGTTGGAGAGTACCGTGGTTATGACGCTGACGTGCACATCGAAGCGCTACAGGCACTGGAGGCGGGATGCGCAAACTGAAACTAATCGGGTGCGAGAAAATCAGTGGACAGTCCCGGTTTGTCGCAGCGATTTACAATCGGAGCCGTATTGGAAGTCTGACTGGCTGGCTGGTGGACTGGCTCGCTCGCTCGCACACATAAGGGCACCTCTAAAAATCCAATTTTGCGAGCAGCCGCTTTGCGGCCTGCCCGCTTACCGCGTTTCGTCGCAATACGGCGTTGCCCATAAAAAATTTTCTCTTACCTATCAACCATATGCTACGCTCAAATTTTTCTCGCGCGCCTTGCCTTGCCTGGAAACTTGAATTTTTAGAGATGCCTTAAGTTATTGTAAGATGCTCAATTCCTGAATTCACGTTTCTTTCTTTTGCATGAGCACCTTCCAGTTTAATTTGCAAACGAAGCTCATTCACTGAATCTGCATTTCTCAGGGCATCTTCATAGCTGATCTTACCCGCTTCATATAACTCAAAAAGCGCTGCATCAAATGTTTGCATTCCCAATTCACGTGATTTTTTCATTATTTCCTTAATCTCATGAACCTTACCTTTAAATATCAAATCGGATATCAATGGAGAATTAAGCATAACCTCTATCGCGGCTGTTCGTCCTTTACCATCTTTTAATGGTATCAGTCGTTGAGCAATAACTGATCTCAAATTCAATGATAGATCCATCAACAATTGTGCTCGACGCTCTTCCGGGAAGAAATTGATGATACGATCCAGCGCTTGATTCGCGCTATTAGCATGCAGTGTACCCATGCATAGATGGCCTGTTTCGGCAAAAGCAATCGCATGCTCCATTGTCTCTCGATCACGAATCTCACCAATAAGAATAACATCAGGAGCCTGTCGCAGCGTGTTCTTCAAAGCAGCTTCCCAAGATTCTGTGTCCACCCCAACCTCACGTTGGGTTATTATGCAATTGATATGTTGATGCACGAATTCAACAGGGTCTTCAATTGTAATGATATGGCCATAACTATTTTTGTTGCGATGGCCAATTAGTGCTGCCAATGATGTTGACTTCCCTGAGCCCGTACCCCCAACAAAAATCACCAAGCCACGTTTGCTCATCACGACTTCCTTCAGTACTGACGGTAATCCCAGGTCATCAAATTCTGGAATTTCTGTTGTGATAGTTCGCAATACGACACCAACCCTTTGTTGTTGCACAAAAGCATTAACACGAAAACGACCGATATCAGACGGGTGAATCGCAAAATTACATTCTTTGGTCTTCTCAAATTCGGCCGCCTGCTTATCGTTCATGATAGCGCGCACCAGAGCTAACGTATGTGGCGCTGCTAATATTTGTTGAGAAACCGGCGTCATTTTTCCATCGATCTTGAATGCCGGTGGATAACCAGCGGTAAGAAACATGTCGGAAGCTTTTTTATTAAGCATCAAACGTAACAAATCAAATATAAATTTTTTGGCTTGCTCCTGTTCCATGGTTAATCCTTTATATTTTTATCACAATTTAATTCACACATTAAAGCTTAAAGTTTTCTTTATTCATCGCTTTACTCCGAGCCTCTGCAACCGAGATAACATTACGTTTTACCAAATCAGTCAGATTCTGGTCTAGTGTTTGCATGCCAACGCCCTGACCCGTTTGGATAGCAGAATACATCTGCGCTGTTTTTGCTTCACGAATTAGATTGCGAATCGCTGGCGTCCCTATCATTATCTCGTGAGCCGCCACGCGACCTTTGCCATCCTTCGTTTTCAGCAGCGCCTGTGAAATGACTGCACGCAATGATTCTGACAACATTGCACGCATCATTTCCTTTTCCTCTGCGGGAAAAACATCAATAATACGATCAATCGTCTTGGCCGCAGAGCTGGTGTGCAAAGTCCCGAAAACTAAATGGCCTGTTTCTGCCGCAGTCATGGCCAATCTGATTGTTTCCAGATCACGCATTTCGCCGACTAGAATAATATCTGGATCTTCACGCAGGGCTGAACGCAATGCAGTAGAGAAACTATGTGTATCACGCCCCACTTCACGCTGATTAATGAGGCACTTTTTACTCTCATGTACAAATTCGATGGGATCTTCCAGCGTCAAAATATGACCATATTCATTCTCATTAATATGATCGACCATCGCTGCCAATGTCGTTGATTTGCCTGATCCGGTAGGGCCAGTTACGAGTACCACACCCCGCGGCTGGTCAGCGATCTCAGCAAAAATCTTTGGCGCTTTTATATCTTCCAGGCTCAATACTTTTGATGGGATAGTCCGCATAACTGAAGCTGCGCCTCGCTGCGTGTTAAATGCATTTACCCGGAAACGTGCAAGATTTGGAACCTCAAAGGAAAAATCACATTCCAGATGCTCTTCATAGGATTTACGTTGACCATCATTCATGATGTCGTACACCATTTCATGCACTTCTTTATGTTCCATTGCCGGTAAATTAATTCGCCTGATTTCACCATGCACCCGTATCATTGGCGGCAGGCCAGCTGACAAATGCAAATCCGAAGCATTGTTTTTGACCACGAAAGCAAGTAGCTCTACTATATTCAACCGATATCCTCTTATGAAAATACTTTGCGTATTCGTGAATGCCGAACGACAAGTTAATTGTCTTTGACATTTCGTACTTGAGTTAATCTGCTTATCAACGGAAAGATTAAATAAAAACTGAGGAAATACTAATGCAAAAAACACACTGATATTATGGGGAGAACGCTTAGTTTTTGTATGTGGCGCGAGCAGCAAATAAATTGCTATTTTCTTGTGAGTTGCCTAAATTGCTGTCAGTGCAATACAGTAACCATTCGTGTATTGCGGAAGATATTCGCCTGTTAAGGAAGCCGGATTGGGTTTGATCCTAGTGCGCCATCAAGACGATATACTTGAAAATATAGCGTCAGCATATGCTATTCACAATAAATGAATTAGTTACCAATAAGTGCAAGATATTTCTTTTGCAGCTGTTCCTTGGTCTCAGTGATTTCAGGGTTGATGTTAATACAATCTACCGGGCATACTTCAATACATTGCGGCACTTCATAATGCCCGACACATTCAGTGCATAACTTAGAATCAATGAGATAAATCTCTTCGCCTTGAGAAATTGCACTATTTGGACATTCTGGTTCACATACATCACAATTAATACATTCATCCGTAATTATTAAAGCCATTTCAACCTCAAAGAACTATTGCAACTAATCAATTTCACAGTATTCACCTCTATTGGTATTATTTATACCAAGTTACTGTTCTGAATAATGGGCACCTCTAAAAATCCATATTTGCGAGCAGCCGCTTTGCGGCTTGCCTGCTTACCCCGTTTCGTCACAATACTTCGTTGCTCACAAAAAATATTTCCTTACCTATCCATCATATGCTGCGTCAATATTTTTTATTCGC
>JAUXRH010000012.1 GCA_030682075.1 Nitrosomonas sp. | reverse complement strand
TGCCTGCTTACCCCGTTTCGTCACCATACTTCGTTGCTCACAAAAAATATTTCCTTACCTATCCATCATATGCTGCGTCAATATTTTTTATTCGCGCCTGGTCTTGTTTAGAACTCTGAATTTTTAGAGGTGCCCTATATTCATCCTGGAGTAATTTAGGTTTAAAGATTCCTGAATGATACTTGATTAAAAATCATAATTTGACAAGTTATAATGTCACTGGGTATGGTTATTTTTCCGAGAATAAACGTGGGTTAGTCCTATTTTATCGAATAGCCATATTTCAGGTTTGATTGTCTTTTGTCTTAAGTAAAATAAACTGGAGTAATAAAATGAAAAAAATGAATTTTTTGTTAATGCTTTCTGGATTAGTTGTATTGGCCGGTTGTGGAAAGGGCAATGATTATATGCCTGGAGTAGATGATAGTGGCGAAAGGATATTCAGTACGGCTTGTACAGAATGCCACAAACCTTTAAGCGGTAATGTCGCAATGTTACTTAGCGAGAAGATGGCCAATAGAGATGCCATTATTGGTAAAGTACAATCAGGAAGCATGAGAATGCCCGCTTTCAAAAATATTCAAGGTGAGGCTGCAGATCGTCTGGCTGAATATATTCTCGCGCACAGTGATACGAATAGATAATTCAGTGATATATCTGGGAGACGATATGTTCTCCCAGGCAGCGAATATTTAGATTATTTTAAAGTGACGTTCGCGTTTGTTGCGTGCTCGTTGATACTTGTCGAAAACCATACAAATGCTACAGATGAGCAGGCGTCCTTTGGGCGTGATTGTAATTTCATCATCATCCAGTGTTAACAAGTCCAATTTCTGGTATTCCAAAAGATTAGCGAGTTCAATAGCAAAATAGTGTTTAAAATCTATTGGAAAAACCGTTTCTATCGATTCAAATGAAAGTATGGAATTGCATATCAGCATATGCATGACTAATCGCCGCACCAAGTCGTCATTAGTTAATTCAAGGCCTCGCATAATCGGTAAAACATTCTGCTCCAGCCTGTCATAGTACAGACGAAGGTCACAATAATTCTGACTGTAGGTTGGGCCAATACTTCCAATTGCGGAAACTCCCAATCCTATCAGGTCGCTATCCATGTGAGTCGAGTAGCCATGAAGATGGTGATAAAGCCTACCTTGTTGTTGCGCAACTACCAGTTTGTCATCACTTCTTGCAAAATGATTGATCCCAAGATGAACATAGCCGGCATTAGACAGTCGATCGACGGCATGTTGTACGATTTCCAATTTCACTTCGGTAAGCGGCAAATCATCATTTTTGATCTGCCGCTGTGGCTTAAATTCTACGGGCAAATGTACATAGCTAAGTAAGGAAATTTGAGTAGGACGGACATTAATGATTTTTTTTAAGGTGCGATCAAATTTCTCTACACTTTGTTTAGGTAATCCATAAACCAGTTCAATATTGATCGATCTGAAACCTTCATATTGCGCGGCTTGTATTACGCGGAGTGTATCCTCTTCATTTTGAAAACGATGGATTGCCTGCTGCACTTCATGATCAAAATCCTGTACACCTAAAATGGCACAGTTAAACCCCATTTTCTTTAGCGCGACTATTGATTTATTTGTAACCTGACGTGGATCAATTTCAACGGAATAGTCGCCATCTTTTATCAGATTAAAATTTTGCTTGATCTCACTCATTACACTGCGTAATTGATTATCGCTTAGCAATGTTGGCGTACCGCCACCAAAATGGACCTGTTCTACTAAAGAGTCATCCCGAAACAATTCGCCTTGTAGTTTTATCTCGCGTAATAAAAAACCGAGATATTGTTTTATGTTGGTTTTACTATTTGAAACAATGTGATTATAACTACAATGAAAACACAAGGAACTACAAAATGGAAAATGTACATAGATTGATAAAGGACGTCGGGCACCCCCAATTTTACGGTTGTTTACCCAATTGATATAAGTCGGCGCATTAAATGCTTCGATAAAACGATTAATTTTTGGATACAGCGAATAGTGCTGAGTATCAAAATCAAAACGACGGATGATATCCAGATCAACTTTAAGCTTGCCAATAGATGATTGTGAAAACTCAGGGGCATCTCTCATATTTACGTAAAACCTACCTGGCAAAGAGTTGAGTATCAAAGAATCTATAGTTCAAGGGCACCTCTAAAAATTCAGAGTTCTAAACAAGACCAGGCGCGAATAAAAAATATTGACGCAGCATATGATTGATATGTAAGGAAATATTTTTTGTGAGCAACGAAGTATTGTGACGAAATATGGATTTTTAGAGGTGCCCTCAAAATAAATGTGGAAAATGATTTCCAAGCAATGACTTATAACTTTATCTTGAAGAACGCCCATTTCTATATTAAAGCCGGTAGAATAATGCCTGTAAGGGTGGCTCCTTGTTTTGATCCAGATCAATTCAAAGGATTATAGAAAGTAACTTTCATGATTCGGGAAACTTAGTGTTGTCAGATACGCCTATACCAAATAATCATGACATTACCCGTGCCAAATCAAACTGTTCCGCATGCAGTTTGAGAGAGTTATGCCTGCCGGTAGGACTCAACGAGCAGGAAGTAGAGATTCTGGGTGATTTGGTAAACCATAAGTGCAGAATTCAGCGTGGTGAATATTTGCATCATACCGGCTCAAACTTTCAGTCACTCTATGCCGTGCGCAGAGGTTTCTTCAAAACTTACGTTTTAGAGCAGGATGGGCGTCAGCAGGTCACCGGCTTTCATATGACGGGGGAGTTAATCGGGCTGGATGCCATCAGCACAGAAATGCATACTTGTGATGCCGTCGCGCTGGAAGACAGCGAAGTATGTGAGATCCCTTTTGCAAAGCTTGAGGAAATGAGCCGCAATATCCCATCGTTAATGCGCCATTTTCACAAAATCATGAGTCGTGAGATCGTAAAAGATCACGGTGTGATGATGCTTCTTGGCAGCATGAAGGCAGAAGAGCGACTGGCTACTTTTCTTTTAAATTTATCACATCGTTTTTTCAAACGCGGATATTCTTCTTCAGACTTTATTTTACGTATGACACGCGAAGAAATTGGTAGTTATCTTGGGCTTAAACTGGAAACAGTGAGCCGAGCTTTTTCTAAGCTACAGGAAGAAGAGATTATTGCTGTTCATAATAAACACATCCAAATAAACGATATTGACCGCTTAAGAAATAAAATTGGTACCGCATAGTTGTCAATTTTAACAAATAGATCGTTGCTGTATCGGCTTACGATTTTTTCGCTGAAAATTCCTTAGCTAATACTGTTGACCATTCCCATTCTGCCTTGAGTGAGCAAGGGAACATGTTATAATATCAGCATAATTTGTCTTCACGGCTGATATTTGTCGTGCGGTCGAATTAAATACGCACATTCGCCAAACAAAGGGTGCTCCATGACAGGGGGTAGCTGCGGCGAGTGGAGGCTCAACCCTAAAGGAGAAATTCATGTCGGTAACAATGCGGCAAATGTTGGAAGCAGGTGTTCACTTTGGACATCAAACTCGTTTTTGGAGCCCAAAAATGGCGCCCTATATTTTCGGGCAACGCAATAAAATTCACATTATCAACCTGGAAAAAACCATCGTAATGTATGAAGAAGCGATGAGGTACGTGCGCCAGTTGTCAGCTAATAAAGGGACTATTTTGTTTGTTGGTACTAAGCGGCAGGCCCGTGACATTGTTCGTGAAGAAGCAACTCGCTCGGGCTCGCCTTATGTCGATCAGCGCTGGCTGGGCGGTATGTTGACCAATTTTAAAACCATAAAATTATCCATTAAACGGTTGCATGATATGGAAGTGATGGCTCAAGACGGCACGCTGGATAAACTCGTCAAGAAAGAAGCGCTTGATATGCAGCGTGAACTAGCCAAGCTAAATAGCAGCTTGGGTGGCATTAAAGATATGAATGGTTTGCCAGACGCCATGTTTGTGATCGATGTGGGCTATCAGAAAGGTGCAATTGCTGAGGCAAAGAAACTGGGTATTCCAGTGGTTGGCGTCGTGGATACCAACCATAATCCTGAAGGATTACATTATGTTATTCCAGGTAATGATGATTCTAGTCAGGCGGTGCGGCTTTATGCGCGCGGCGTGGCAGATGCAATTTTGGAAGGACGGAACCAGTCTATTCAGGAAATAATCGAAGTGAGCGAAGCAGCTGCAAGCTGAATCTAAAGGGTACCTCTAAAAATTCAGAGTTCTAAACAAGACCAGGCGCGAATAAAAAATATTGACGCAGCATATGATGGATAGGTAAGGAAATATTTTTTGTGAGCAACGAAGTATTGTGACGAAACGGGGTAAGCAGGCAAGCCG
>JAUXRH010000155.1 GCA_030682075.1 Nitrosomonas sp. | reverse complement strand
TCCCCCAGCCAATGCGGCGAAACCGTCAACGGCAATTCCAGCACATGATCGCCCCGTCCGCGAAGATGCAGCGTATCCGCCGACGCAGGCATCGGTTTGATCGTTACCGGAACCAACGCAGGCGATCGAATGACCTGGCCGGCACGATGCTTGCGAACCCAATTGCCAAACGTCCTGGTATTCAAACCATGTTCCCGGCAATATGCCGCTTGAGACATTCCGCCGGTTTACCATGCTTCGATATGAATTCGTCGCGTTTCTGATAATGACATCTTTCCTCCTCGCAAAAAAGTTTGAGGATAGCGATGATGTGTCAGGGTGTTAATGTGGAAGGAGCGGGGGCTTACGTTACATCTGGCAGCCAAGGTGTCCCAATGAAGGCTAATCTGCCCTTGAGGAGACGCGGCATGAGTATGATCAAGTCATCGTAGCCCTGCAAAAGCTTTTGCGGGAAATCTAATGTAAAGGATGCCAGAGTAAGTTCTGGTTGCAGATGACAAGCGCCTATTGCCTGGTAGTTGACGGGAGGAAAGGTAAACAAGGATGGGTTAACTGATGTATCGCTGCATCCTTGTCGTTTAATGCCTCAATTCACTGGGAGCCGTAACTGCGCGTTTTTGCTCCAGTGGCTGAGGATCAAGGACTGCCACGGTCAGGCTGTCATCCGTTAAATATTTTTTTGCAACATCGCGCACTTGCTCCGCAGTGACCGCCTGCAATTTCTCTAAAATTGTATCGAGATTGCGGTGAGACAGCCCGATCGCTTCCATTCGGCCAATCTGCATTGCCTGGGAAAATGTTGAGTCCAGCTGGTATACATGGCCAGCGACGACCTGTGCTCTGACACGGGCAAGTTCTTGCTCTGTTACCCCATCACGGAGGAGGATCTCAATCTCTTGACGGAGTGCCTGTTCAAGTTCTGCGACAGTTTTTCCTTCGCTGGGTGTGCCACTGAGAAAAAACATACTGGGTCCGCGCGCCGTTGCGGTATAGCCAGCACCAATTGAACTGGCAATTTGTTGCTCACGTACCAGTGCCTTGTTAAGTCGTGCGGAGGCATTGCCATCCAGGATACCTTCCAATATTTCTAACGCATAGGGTTCCCAGTCGGCGACAACATCTTGAAGGGTTGGCGCGTGGTAGCCCATGATGAGATAAGACAACTGTGCGGGTGCTTTTACGGTCAGTCGCTTAATGCCAGTCTGCGCTGGTTCCGTTTGTGGTTTGCGTGAAGCCATCGGGGTTAGTGGGCGTGATTCAATTCCCCCATAGTACTTTTGGGTCAACTTAAGCACTTCTTCTGCATCGACATCACCCACGATTACCAGGATGGCATTATTTGGGGCATACCAGCGGTCATACCATGCTTGCGCATCTTGCACTGTCATATTCTCCAGGTCATTCATCCAACCAATAACCGGGCGTCTGTAGGGGTGTGTCTGATAAGCGACAGCCATCATTTTTTCATAGATCAGTGAACGCGGTTGGTCATCGGTACGCAGCCGCCGTTCTTCCATGACCACATTAATTTCTTTGGCAAATTCTTCTTCAGTGAGTATCAGGTTACGCATCCGGTCAGATTCAAGTTCCATCGCCAGTGGCAGATTACGTTGATGTAATTGTTGGTAATATGCAGTGTAGTCTCGGCTGGTAAATGCATTATCAACTCCGCCGGCGGCTGCAATTCGCCTTGAAAACTCGCCACCTGGAACGGTTTTTGTACCCTTGAACATCATGTGTTCCAGCGCGTGTGCAATGCCGGTTGTGCCATTCAGTTCATCAATGCTGCCGGCCTTGTACCAGATTTGTGAAACCACAACGGGTGACCGATGGTCTTCTTTGATAATCAGTTTAAGGCCATTTTCAAGCATGTACTCATAAGGATTAGCAAGCAGTGGTGATGAGGCTAATGCCAATACAGCAGCCGTTAAACAACGGACGAAAAGTTTAATACAGGAATCAGGTTTCATTTTTACCAACCAAAGTTTGAGTAAACAGAATAAAATTAGCGCTTGAGAATCTATTGCAACTAACCTAACTGCACAGCCTAACAGAATGTTTAATCTTTTTAAATCCAAAAAAAAATCCACTGAACCGACACGTGAGGTTAAATCAGAAGCGGCAGCGGCAGCTGAATCTGTTAGTGTTGAATCAGAGTCCGGCCCTAAGCCAATAGGCTTCACTGGTAGGCTCAGGCAGGGACTCTCTCGTGCCCGGCAAAATTTTGGTCATCAACTGACGGGTTTATTTGGTGGGGGTAAGATAGATGATGCGCTCTACGAAGAACTGGAAACCATCTTGCTGACTTCCGATACGGGTGTCGATGCGACCCATTTGTTACTTGAAAATCTGCGCAAGAAAGTTAAGCGCGATGGACTTACCGACGCCGCGCAGCTGAAAGAAGCCTTGCAGGAAATATTGATCGAGTTACTAGAGCCATTGGTGCAGCCATTTGACACCACGTTAAATAAACCGTTTGTAATCATGATTGCCGGTGTAAATGGTGTTGGCAAAACAACGTCCATTGGGAAACTGGCTAACTACTTTAAATTACAAGGCAAATCGGTAATACTTGCCGCAGGTGATACTTTTCGTGCGGCGGCACGGGAGCAGCTGATGGCTTGGGGCGAACGTAACGATATTGCCGTTATCACGCAGGAGAATGTACCCGGTGTAAAAAGCGATCCCGCTGCGGTCATCTTTGATGCGGTTAATGCAGCTAAAGCACGTGGTATAGATATTGTTCTGGCGGATACCGCCGGGCGGTTGACGACCCAGCTGCATCTGATGGAAGAAATCAAGAAAGTAAAGCGCGTCATTGCTAAAGCCATGCCGGGTGCGCCACATGAAGTATTATTGGTGCTGGATGCCAATACGGGCCAGAATGCGGTCACCCAAGTGAAAGCTTTTGATGATGCCTTGGATGTGACTGGCTTGATCCTTACCAAGCTTGACGGGACGGCGAAGGGGGGCGTCATTGCCGCCATCGCGGGACAATACCCGCAGGATCCACCGGCGTTGCGTTTTATCGGAGTGGGGGAAGGTTTGGAGGACCTGAGGCCATTTGATGCCAGAGAGTTTGTGGCAGCATTGTTTGACTGACCAAATTTTATCCCTATCATTGTTATTAAGTAATTCACTCAAATTATGATTAGTTTCAACAATGTCTGTAAACGCTTTCCTGATGGTTTTGATGCGTTGAAGAATATTGCTTTTACCATTGAATCTGGTGAAATGGTATTTGTGACGGGGCATTCCGGCGCAGGTAAAAGTACCCTGCTAAGACTCATTGCAGCAATAGAACGACCAACTTCCGGCAGTATCATGGTGAATGGGCAGGATGTGAGCCAAATGAAAAAAAGTGCCATTCCTTTCCTGCGACGAAACATTGGACTTATTTTTCAGGACCATAAAATATTATTTGATCGTAGTGTCTTTGCTAATGTGATGTTACCGTTGCAGATTGGGAGCTTTGATTCCAAAACAGCGGCAAAACGTGCGCGTGCAGCACTTGATAAAGTTGGTCTGTTGAACAGAGAAAAGGCACTGCCGGTTACGCTCTCAGGTGGCGAGCGGCAGCGATTATGTATTGCGCGCGCAGTTGTTCATCGTCCTTCCATTCTGATCGCGGATGAACCAACGGGCAATCTGGATGCCGCGTATGCAAGAGATATTATGAATATGTTTACGTTATTCCATCAGGTTGGTGTGACCGTGTTGATCGCGACGCATGACGCCACATTGCTGGAGAATACGCCGCGCCGTATCCTGGCGCTCAATCATGGAAAACTGGCCGCATGAAGACGTGGTTGATCCAGCACTGGCAAGCCTTTACGTTTACACTCAAACAGCTTCTACGCACACCATTTACCAGCCTGCTCAGCATTGTAGTTATCGGTATTACGTTTAGTTTGCCGGTGGGCGTTTACACGTTACTGGAGAATTTGCAATCTTATTCCGGGAAAATGGTCGAAACGCCAGAGTTGAGCGTTTTTCTTAAGCTGGATGTAACCAAAACTGAGGAAGAGGAAATCAGGCGACGCCTGGAGATGCAGGAATTGATAAAAAGTTTTCAGTTTATCCCCAAAGACTACGCCTTAAAGCAGCTCGCGCAAGATAATGAAATGGCGATGGTGGTCGATAATATTGGACATAACCCGCTACCTGATGCATTTATTGTCACAACGCGGCGCGCGCGCGCTGAAGAACTCGATCAGTTGCGCACCAACCTACAGGAATGGCCGGGAATTGAGTATGTGCAGTTTGACACGGACTGGGCTAAGCGGGTGGATGCTTTGCTTAATCTTGGGCGGCTGGCGGTTGTCATTCTGACCACATTGCTGAGTATCGCATTGATCGTGGTGATATTTAACACCATACGATTGCAGATTCTTACCAAGCGTGAAGAAATTGAAGTGTCAAAATTAATTGGTGCCACCGATAGTTTTATACAGCGCCCTTTTCTCTATTTTGGTACCATTCAGGGACTGGCCGGTGGGATGATGGCATGGCTGATTATGGTACTGGGCATTCAACTGATGAATGATGAGTTGGCGGTTCTCGCGGAACTTTATGCCACTGATTTCCATTTGAAACATCTTGATTTCGAAGACAGTATCAGTCTGCTGGCATTTTCTGCATGGCTTGGGTGGCTAGGTGCACGCTTGTCAGTTGCTAGTTATCTTTGGCGAATAGAGCCTAAATGACTCTGATTTATTCCTTTCCAATCGGGAACCTTTAGGTATGATTGGCACTCTCATCGACAGAGTGCTAAAATTCCCTTATAGGGCATAGAATGCCGTGAGGGTTTTTCATAACAAAGAGATAAGGGGGATATTATGACTTCTGCTTTAACACTACCATCAATGAGTGGGAGCATTGAAAGCTATATTCAATCTGTCAATGCTTTTCCTACACTGTCCCAGGAAGAAGAAACGCGCCTGGCGCGTCGCTTAAGGGATGAAGGTGAAATTAGCGCGGCTCAACAGCTGATCCTTTCCCATTTGCGTGTGGTTGTTTCAATTGCACGGGGGTATAAAGGATATGGCCTGCCGCAAGCTGATTTGATTCAAGAAGGCAACGTCGGTTTGATGAAAGCCGTCAGACGGTTTGATCCTGAGCGGGGTGTTCGCTTGGTATCGTTTGCAATGCACTGGATTAAAGCCGAAATGCATGAGTTTATTATGCGTAACTGGCGCCTGGTTAAAATAGCAACCACCAAGCAGCAACGCAAATTATTTTTTAATTTGCGCAGTATGAAAAAAGGACTGGATACGCTGACTCCGTCAGAAGTTGACGCCGTCGCAGAGAAATTAGGCGTCAAATCTGAAGAAGTGGTGGAAATGGAAACCCGGTTCAGTGGGCGTGATATTTCGTTGGAACCTTTAAGTGATGATGACGATGAAAACGCCTATAGTCCCATCACTTATTTGACGGATGACGCGGAACCATCGCAGCAATTGGAAATTGAACAAAACAAGCGTCTACGCGGTGAAAGTTTGGAACAATCGCTGGCTAGCCTCGATGCACGTAGTCGGCATATTATTGAGGCTCGCTGGTTAAGGGAAAAAGATAACACTGCTACGTTGCATGATCTGGCTGATGAGTTGGGTGTGTCTGCAGAACGTATTCGCCAGATTGAAGCCAAGGCTATTCAGAAAATGCGTGGCGTCATGACAGCAGATAGTTAAATTCAGGCATAAGAGTCAGCACGCAGCATGATCCTGTTCCCGCGCCAAGGCGCGGGAACAGGAATTTTCTTGGCCTTTAACCCTGACGTTCTACCTCCTCATCGCATTTATCCGCCTTTCAATGTAAACAGACACAAAAAACTGATAAAATCGCAGGGGTTATAAATGGAGAGGTACCGAAGCGGTCATAACGGCGCTGACTCGAAATCAGTTGGTCAGGGTAGCCTGGCACGTGGGTTCGAATCCCACCTTCTCCGCCAATAAATAAGTATTAATGCGCGCTCCTTGCTGATGAATAAAGATCCCCGTCAGCTTGCTCATCAATAAGAAAACAAACAAATTGCGAGAAGAGGGTATGTCCAGTTTGCTAATCATAGAGCTGATAGCCTTTGACCGCTGATAGACTTCCCATCAAGGTTTTACCCGGAAATTTACTGACCATGGCCATCAGGCCACATAAATCAAATCGAGTAGCCGAAGTTGATCTGCTGCGCAAGTGGGATAAGTGGGGTTCATATGACCCCAATTTTTCATTGCATAGGATGACTGTGTGTCTCAGAATCCGACCAATCTGTCCGCGCTTTCCCACTTTGCTGATTGATAGGTAAGGAAACTTTTTTTGTGAGCAACGAAGTATGGTGACGAAATGGGGTAAGCAGGCAAGCCGCAAAGCGGCTGCTCGCAAATATAGATTTTTAGCGTAGTAATCGGCCGGAGGCGGCAAGGCGTCAGGAAGAAACATGATGAAGTTAGTAACATAGATCTTTTTTTCTTTTTTATATTTCTTATAATCAGTAACTTATAATTGTTTCTTGAAAGAGGTGCCCTTAAGTTCGACAGGCTCCCAGAGTTGTTAATCATGATTTTCAGTGAAATAGTAGACTCATTGAATCTTAACCCGGAAATGTTAGAGCGAAAGCCAATTATTGAGCAGGTGGAAGACGAGATTCAATCGTTTGTCGATATCTTTATTGAAGGCATAGGCGGGCGTGTTTAAACATAAAAAATGAAAAACAAACCATTCAATCGCAACTTCGTCAGATTTCTATTTATTCTTGTCATTGGCCTATTCGTTTTTTCTTTGGTTCATGCCAATGAACCATTGGATATTTGGTCTTATAATACGGATGATTCATGTCGCGCCGATCAGATGCAGATAAGAGTGACCGTCCGTAGTATTGGCTCAGGTGGGATGCTCAGTGTAGGGCTGTATGATGATCCAAAAAAGTTTCTGAAAAAGAAAGGCCGTAAACAGCGTATCCGTATTCCCGTAACGGAGGATCAGCATATGGTTTGTTTCAATATTAAACAACCGGGCACATATGCGGTGGCGGTTTATCATGATGTTGATAGCAACCATAAATTAAGAAAACGTTGGAACATGACGCCCGACGAACCTTTCGGCTTGTCCAATAATCCAGCGCAACATTTTGGATTGCCAAAATTCAGTGATTCTGCGTTTGTGGCGGATGACATGGGCGCTGATATTGTGATTCATCTGCAGCACCCATAAATTGCGGTTATGCTTGCAGGCAAATGGCCGTTTTTAATTTTTACCCATAGGGAGAATCTGACGACGGTAGCTGATCTTGACGTCATCACCATGAGGCTATGCACGCAACTGTCCAGTTTGTTGGCGGTACTTCGTCCTGGTAGGCCTGCAAAAGGTGCGGCAGATGCGCATGCTATTTAATCTGGTCATCACGGTTGCAATTATTTATCTGCTATTGGTTTTGCTGGTGTTCCTTGGTCAGGCGCGGCTGATTTATTTTCCTGAACCTGAGCGGGAGATTGTGATTACCCCGGATCAGGTTGGGTTGAGTTATGAGCCGGTCGCAATCACGACCACGGATGGTGAGACACTGCATGGCTGGTTTGTGCCTGCCCAAAAGACAAAGGCAACGATACTGTTTTTCCACGGGAATGCCGGTAATATTTCCCATCGTATCGAATATTTGCCGATGTTTCATCGGCTGGGCTATAACACCTTCATTTTTGATTACCGGGGTTATGGTCAGAGTAGTGGTTTACCCTCTGAAGTGGGCACTTATCTGGATGCAATGGCCGCGTGGGACTACCTTATTGAAGTGAAAAAAATAATGCCGTCTCGTATTGTATTATTCGGCGAATCTCTCGGTGGCGCCGTCGCGGCATGGCTGGCAGCACGTGAAAAGCCTGGCGCGTTGGTGCTGGCGTCCGTATTTACTTCAGTTCCCGATTTGGCGGAGCAGATATATCCTTTCTTGCCAGTGCGTCTGATAGCCCGCATTAATTATCCGACGATTGATTATTTACAATCGGTTACTGGCCCGGTACTTGTTGCTCATAGCCCGCAGGATGAAATTGTGCCATTTGCACATGGCCAGAATTTATACCGGGCAGCATCTGAACCTAAGCAATTCCTGACTTTGCAAGGTGGACACAATAATGGCTTTATTTTTATGCGGGAATCCTGGATAAACGCCTTGAGCACGTTTGTTGGTGAGAGTCTGGATATACTTCCATGATTATCAAAATGCTTCCGTCTGTGTGTCGGTCTGATAATCTGCCTAAATAGCGGGGTAATCGGGCCAAGGCCGAAAATCGCCCGAATGTCACTCCAAATATGTTTATATAAAACAATCGATTAGATGGAGTTACTTAAGAGTTATAAGGGCATCTCTAAAAATCCAGATTTGCGAGCAGCCGCAAAGCGGCTTGCCTGCTTACCCCGTTTCGTCACAACACTTTGTTACTCGTGCCTCGTTTTGTTTAGAACTTTGAATTTTTAGAGGCGCCCATAAGAGTAGACGATTCATTGCACATTTCCAATAATGCCATTATACTGTTTGCAACACTGTTGCATTATTTTATTTATGCCTAATACTTTTCGAACTACAGCAGAAGGGATGATTCATCACAGCGGTGGTCGGATGACATCTGGCAGAGTTAACATTCTTGCTATTTTGCTGGCGGAACAACAAGCGATTACTCATCGAGAGATTGAGCGCCACTTGCTTGGCAAGCTGCAACTGGATCGGGTCACGCTCTATCGCGTACTGGAATGGTTAGCTAATAAGCACTTGATACATAAGGTCATCAGCGATGATCGGGTATGGCGGTTTCATGCCAATCATAAATTACATTTACAGCAGCATGCGCACTTCAAATGCACGCGTTGTGCCAGGGTCATTTGCCTTGATGATTTGCCCGCTGGACGTGACTGGTCTTTGCCAATCGGTTATCAATTGCAGGAAATAGAATTAACGGTGAAAGGCCTTTGTGCTGAGTGTGTATGACGAACTCTCCATCCGAAGAATGCAGTGACTTGTAACGCAGGTTTTAATTCTCAATGATGCGTAAAAGCTTATTTTTTATTTTGGTGTTAGCGTTATTATCCGTGCCTGTATTTCTGATGGCGCATGCGTTTACGCATTTTGCGCAAATTGAAGCGACCAGTGTAACGGATGCCGAAAGTCTTCAGGTCGAGAATGAGGATGACATCGACATCGACGACATTTGCTTTGATTGTCTTGCGCTGACGGCACTCGGTACTATTCTCATTACTTCAGGTTTCTTTCGGGTTGATCAGGCAGCGTGTCAGCTGATAGCGCAACTGAAGACCTGGCATGATTCACGTAAAAAATCTTCTCTCTATTGCCCCCGTGCGCCACCCATAAACCCCTTCCTTATTTCCTAAGCGACTAATTTTAACCGGGATTTGCCAATATATATTTGGCGGTCTGTCGATTATTTTAACTTACCGTAATCTTCCGTTTGTAAAGACAATGCATAGCATGCAACAAAGTTGCATAAGTATGGCTATTTTCAATGGAGCCGCATCGTATGGAATATTCTGGGCGAAACTTGAATGATGTAAATCTTCAAAGTGAAAACAGGCTGTTTAAACCAGCTCAGCTTCTACTGGTAATCTTTTTTTTTGACATACCGGCTATTCAGGCGCAAGTGGGTGGTCAGGCGGTAGAGCTTCCAAATGTTACAGTGGCCGCACCAACGGCTGATCAAACTGAATTCAGTTTATTTAAGCCGGTTACCCTGTTGCAGGGTAATGATCTGCGGCGTAAGCGGGAAGCCAATCTGGGTGATACGCTGGCTCAGGAACTGGGGGTTACTTCAAGCAGCTATGGGCCGGGCGTGGGTCGTCCGATCATACGTGGACAGGATGGTCCACGTATCCGGGTATTGGAAAGTGGCATTGGCACGGGTGATCTTTCAATTATCAGCCCGGACCACGCGGTGGCAACGGATTCATTAAATGCTTCGCGTATCGAAATTTTGCGGGGCCCTGCGACACTGCTTTATGGCAGCGGCACATCGGGTGGTGTGGTTAACGTTATCACGGAGCGTATTCCAGAGCGTTTATTCAAGTCACCCCAAGGAACGCTTGAAGCACGTTATAACTCAGCAATGACGGAGCGTACTGGTGCTTTCAACGCGTCGGGTAGTCATGGTCAGGTATCCTGGAATCTGGAAGCTTTTAAAAGAAAAACCAACGATATCAAAATACCGGGCCGTGCCGATATAAATGACCCGGACAGTGAGCACGGTGTCGTTAGGAACAGTGCAGTTGATACCGACAATCTATCCATGGGTGGTTCTTATATGGGTGAACGAGGCTTTTTAGGGGCATCTATTTCACGCCTGGAAAGCTTATACGGTATCCCTGGCCCTGAAGGCGCAAAAATCGATATGGGGCAGACACGTTATGGTATAGCGGGGGAGTTGGATAATCCGATCAAAGGGTTTGATCAATTCAAAATGCGCCTGAACTATAACGATTACAAGCATGATGAGCTTGAAAACAGCGGCAATATTGGCACCCGGCTAAAAAATAATGAATTGGAAGGTCGAGCTGAATTGATGCATACCCCGCTGGCTGACTGGCAAGGTGTGGTGGGCATTCAATTTCAGAACCGTGATTTTTCCGCTGCGGGTGATGAAGCGTTTGTGCCATCAACGCTATCGCATTCCGTTGGGTTATTTATGCTCGAAAAACGTAACTGGGAACGCTGGCAGTTTGACATGGGGGGGCGTATTGAACGCGACACTCAGGATCCGCAAGGCAATCAACTGCAATCACGCGATTTTAATCTATACAGCGTTTCTACAGGGGGTGCATGGGATTTCACCGAAGGCTACAAACTGGATTTTTCCGCAACACGCGGGCAGCGGGCGCCCTCGACAGTGGCCCTGTATGCAAATGGCAAACATATTGCGACCAATACATTTGAAACAGGCAATAATACTTTGACCAAGGAAACTTCCAATAACTTTGATCTTGCTTTGCACAAGACGACGGGCGTTGTAAAAGGAAAGGTTAATTTATTTTATAATCATATCAATGACTATATTTTTCAGCGAAGTATTGACAGTAATGGGGATGGTTTAGCTGACCGCGTGAATGATGCCGGGATGTTGGATCAGAAGGGATCTTTTCTGGTGCAAGATTTTGCGCAGACCCGTGCGAAATTTTATGGCGCGGAAGCTGAAGCAATTTTTGCGTTGATGCCAGATACACTCGATTTGCGGTTGTTTACAGATATGGTTTACGGCAAATTGAACCATAATGGCAACATCCCGCGCCTTACGCCACAACGTTTTGGGCTGGTGTTGGATCATCGATGGGGTCCCTGGTTGTCCAATCTCAGCCTGATGCGCGTGACCCGCCAGGATCGTGTGGCCAGACTGGAAACAGAAACACAAGGTTATACGTTGCTGAATACAGAGGTGGGTTTCAATGTTAAAGGCGGTCGATCAACCAGTTACATCTTCTTTGTGCAAGGCAAGAATCTGCTGAATAGCGATATTCGTGTACACACCTCGTTTCTGAAAGCAATTGCGCCGATGCCTGGGCGTGGCGTTGTGGTGGGAATTAGAGGGGAATTTTGAGCGAGTGGAAGGCGGTTTTTTTCGATAAAACACGCTTGATCCAGATCATATTCATCAAATGGGCACCTCTAGGAGTCTGTCGGACTTAAAGCATCTGGATGGTTAATTTGTTAAAATAGCGCTCAATTGAAACCGGATTTTTGGAAAAGCGACATGAGTCATTTCAAGCCCTGCAATCGCCATCAGTTGTACCTGCTACCCCCGTCGAT
>JAUXRH010000154.1 GCA_030682075.1 Nitrosomonas sp. | reverse complement strand
ATCGACGGGGGTAGCAGGTACAACTGATGGCGATTGCAGGGCTTGAAATGACTCATGTCGCTTTTCCAAAAATCCGGTTTCAATTGAGCGCTATTTTAACAAATTAACCATCCAGATGCTTTAAGTCCGACAGACTCCTAGCTCAGACAAATGACTCAGTCGGTCTTCAATCACAGTATCAACTGTTGCACCCGTTGCATTCGCCTGTTTCCGCGCCTCTGTAATAAATCGCTCTACCACACTGGTCACTGCATTTCCGTCTGGCTTGGTTCGAGTGGAGAGATTGCGCATCAACTCCGCATAGAGATTTCGTGCTTGTCCACCTGTGGCATGCAATCTGCGGTCTGGAGAAAGATCTGCATGAATAGTGACTAGTCCCTTCTCAAGTGCAATGGCCCGAATCAACTGCAAGAAAAAGCTCTTTCCGGACCCATAATCACCGATTACAAGTCGAAAGGCGGAGCTACCGTCTGAGATGCGCTCAATATCCTTGAACAGAGCCTTCACTTCCTGGACGCGACCTACCTGAATATGCTGCAGCCCGGTACGTGGCGTCACACCTGCCCGCAATGATTGAATAATGGCATCCCGCTCACGTGGGCGAAGTCGTTTCTGGTTTTCGTTAGGCATTGATAATCTCCTTGGCCAGATTGACATCTACATAGACCGGGTCGCCATCGTCTATCAGGGGAGCATTGGCATTATCAAAAGCCCATTCGTTGAGAACCTCCATCGCTCCATCCACCATCAAGCCCAACTCCCTGCACAATTCATGTATAGCAGATCGTTCCCACGTCTCCTGCGTAAGCAGGCGGTGAAACAGATTCTGATGCACTTCATCCAAAGCATTCAGTGGGGTGCTTGAATGCTGTACCAGCGTGGGAACAGGCCCAGCATCTGCTTCCTCCTCTGCCTGGTCGGAGAAGATACCTTCAAGCACACCTTTGACCTGCCGGGTTTCCTCTTCACGAATTCGGATCAACTCGTCGTTCAAGCGGAAGCCCTTACCAATAGCAGGCTCGGGGATTGGCCTGGGAATAGTGAAACTGGTTTCCGGATCACGCAGTCCCACTGTAACGGGCTCACTCGAAGCCGCGAGAGCATGAATGTCACTAGCCACTTGCTTCTTATCCAATCCCAGTGTCGTATAAAACTTCTCCAGTTGTCTAATCTCTTGCGGGTCGATACGCCCATCCGCATGAGCTACAGAAATCAGGATATGACTGATAGCGGTCTTCTCGACTGTACTCACTTCAGAAAGTCGTTGCTTTAGTCCTGCGGTACTCTGCGGTGTCCTGAGGCACCAGTGTAAAAAGGTTAACAGGGAATCTTTCTCTATCGCTGTTAACTCCCTGTTGTCTTTTACCAAACTCTGAAGCGTTGCTTCTTCGGACGGGGAAAGATCGTCATCAATCTGACTAACCATGGCTCCGAGACGCAAAATAGTACCAACAGTACGGAATTCCCTGGATGGCCTGAAATCAACCCCGTGGCCTTGTGGAAAAATGGCAACCTTGCCGTCCGGGTTAGGCTTAATATTGTGGTAGCGCACATCAGGAGTCATGCCAAACCCCAGCCCCTCTATTAACGTTGCTAAGGTTTCACACTCTTTCTTTCCAAGCTGGGAGGGTGGCGACTCGCCCAGGCTGTCATACAGTGAATCCACCGTAACCAGTCCGGGGCCACTGGAACATACGTCGGCCAGCCGATTTTTTACTTGTTCTACACCGGGCGAACGACTCATCAGTTCCTTGGGCAGTAATGCCAATGCCGCCATCGAATTCGGATCGTTGTCTTTGCGTCCAAGGTAGCGACTGTAAGCCTCCAGTTCTAATGTGCATTCTTCGGCGAGGGCGCTCAATTTCTTCACGGGGCCAGTGAGGATAAATGGATTAGGCAGATTGGGCAGCTTCAACCTCAGGTCTCCCCGCATAGAGGGGCTGGCAGCACGGCACTCCAACTTTAATGGAGTCTTGTTGGGTTTTACCACCAGGCCTTCACCAAACTTATCGGTATAGCGACGCACAAACAGCTCGCGAAACTCCTTTGCGCAGCGTCGTGCTGGCGTGCGCAATCCGAATTCCGGGTGCAAGATTATCCATTGAAGCGCAACATCCGCGGGAAGCGGTTTGCCTCCCACAACATATTGGGCCAAAACTACTTGAAAAGGCTCAGAGCAGTACCGATCACTGAAATCGATGTAATCGGGAACCGGTTTATCGCTCTGGTAAAGCACCCACTCCATCGCCAGAAAATTACTGGCATAACCCCGGAACGACCGATTACCACCATATACCTTGAGCAACCGTCTCACCTCATCGATGATCTCAAGCCGCTCCTTATCCGAGACCTCACCTTTCTGCCCATCTATCAGCAACCGCCGTTCAAGTCCGTAAAAAAATAGAAACACATAACCGATGTATGCTTCAGGTTCAGCTCTGCCACCAGCCAACCATTTGAGGTAAGCTCCACGACATTTTGCAGTGATTCGCCCATAATGCGGCCAATACCCCATTTCATCACCTGCCTCCCAAGGCTCAGCGGATGAGACTTGCAACTTCGGGTTTATGAGGCACGCATCGTTATCATACCCATTAGTATCTAACATCATCTCACCGGCATAAACCAATCCGCTGGAGATTTCATAATCTTTGACCGTTACGCTATTACCATGCTCATACCATTTAGCTGGTTTTCGGTGATTGTCAAGCTAGTTGTCGCCTGAATGTTTTTATTCATGCTGCTACTTTGTGCTCCAAACCTCCATTCATTTGTTCGTCTTTAATGTGCTGATCAGGGTTCAGGTGCACGACGAGGACTGGCTGCCAGTTTCGG
>JAUXRH010000150.1 GCA_030682075.1 Nitrosomonas sp. | reverse complement strand
CATGGCAACAATTGATCATCATGTACAAAGCTTCTTCGTGCAAGCCCTGCAACTCGATGTCAGAACATTGAGGCTGGAAGCCAAGTGAATCAAGCATTCCAATGGTATTGTCAGGTTAAAATGAACTTCGAAACGTTAGTTTGTTACTCGCAAAAAATGTTTCCTTACCTATCCATCCTATGCTGCGTCAATATTTTTTATTCGCGCCTGGTCTTGTTTAGAACTCTGAATTTTTAGCGTAGTAATCGGCCGGAGGCGGCAAGGCGTCAGGAAGAACCATGATGAAGTTAGTAAAACAGAGCTTTTTTCTTTTTTATATTTCTTATAATCAGTAACTTATAATTATTTCTTGAAAGAGGCGCCCTTAATTAAATCGGGATCGCGATAGAATAGCGGCCACACGTGACGTCTCTTTTATATTATTTATAGGCGGCAAGGTAGAAACCTTATTTCTTCCATTGCGCTTTGCCTGGAGCAAAGCTTCCTCCGCACGCTGACAAAATACTCTTTTGTTATCTTCTGCACTAAGCGCCGCAATACCGACACTTACAGTAATTTTTCGGTCACTTAATCCAATTTTACTGAAAATCTTTTTGCAAACAACATCCCCTACCCGCTTCGCCTCAAGCACACCTGTCTCGGCAAATAAAACAGCAAACTTGCCTCCCCCTAATCGATACAAAATATCGCATCTTCTAATATTATTTTCAATCTCTTCGGCGACTCTCTGTATCACATGGTCTCCCTGATCGCTGTCATAATCTTCATTAATCATTTTCAAATGATCAATATCAATAATCGCTATCGATAAGCTTCTGTGATACCTTTTATCCCTTGCTATTTCATTTTCAATTTCCTGACCAAATGCACGCGAATTCTTGGCCTGTGTTAATGGGTCAATAACCGACTGCATTGTTAAGTTTGAAATATCATTATCTGCTTTCTTGATTCTAAGAACCATGATGGTGGCAATGATAAGCAATAAGATCGTAAGTATTCGATCAGTAATCACGACCTCCAGCGAACTGACAAACGCTGATGACAGGAAAAAACCCAAAGTCGTCAATAATATCCCCATTGCAGCAATGACATAGGTTCCCGTATTACCCTTTATCCACAAGCTGCCACAAACAATAAGCACATAGGATGTACCTGCTGCAGCGGCACCCAGGGGTGACATCAAATCAGAAACAAAAAAAACAAGCATTACAATCGATACAACCAAATAAGATGCACGCTCAGTGTTTTCTTTTAACAATAACTTTAACTGTGCAACAATTGGCAAGCTCTGGCTACGCATATGAATTTTACCTATGGCTGTGTGTTTTTATGCGGCAAAAAGAAGAATTCCACAGAAGAAAAAAAGTAGGCAACTTGTGAATTATAAAGACAAAATAGACATCTGATATACAAATATCATGTTACGCAGTGTTTTAAAATAATGCAATAGTTTTATATCGTTCCAGATAACCCACAACAAAGTTGGTATTAACAAGGCGCGTGCCTCAACACAATAAAGGCCGTTTGACCAACAGAATCAATATTATTTTTTCCTATTCCGTGTAGTCCAATTGAATATTCGGGTTAACATATGTTAACTATGAATCTGCTCAGAATCCTCGCTACCATCAGTAGTATGACTTTTATATCCCGTATTCTTGGATTCTTGCGTGATGTATTGATCGCCCGAATTTTTGGTGCTGGTGCTGCAACTGACGCATTCATTATTGCTTTTCGCATCCCTAATCTACTTCGCAGATTATTTGCTGAAGGAGCATTCTCTCAGGCATTCGTACCGATACTTGCAGAATATAAAAACTGTCGTACTGAGGAAGAAACCCATGATCTGATTGATCATGTTGCCAAACTCCTGGGCTTGACACTATTTGTCATTACCGTTATTGGTGTTTTTAGTGCGCCTCTCATTATTTATGCCAGTGCCCCCGGATTTACGGCCGATCCAGAAAAGTTTGAACTGACCGTTGCGTTACTACAGATTACATTCCCCTATATTTTCTTTATTTCACTGGTTTCTCTCGCAGGAGGCATCCTTAATACCTACGGAAAATTTTTTGTCCCCGCGTTAACACCCGCACTATTAAATTTGTCATTTATCGGCTGCGCCTTGTGGCTTGCGCCGCGAATGGATCCACCAATATTGGCTTTGGCTTGGGCAGTATTTATTGGCGGTGTTTTGCAGCTCGCTTTTCAAATACCATTCCTCATCCGGATTAAGCGGTTACCACGCTTCCGTTTGAAATCCGTCGATACCGGTGCCTGGCGTGTTCTTAAACAAATGGGGCCCGCCGTATTTGGCGTATCCGTAGGACAGATCAGTATGCTGATCAATACAATTTTTGCCTCACTACTGGTGACTGGCAGTGTGTCATGGCTATATTATGCGGATCGCTTGATGGAATTCCCGGCGGGTCTTTTAGGTGTCGCGTTGGGCACGGCGTTACTTCCTTCACTGGCACGCCATTACAATAGTAACAGCGCTGAAGCATATTCACGTTTACTGGACTGGGGCTTACGCCTGACGGTCTTACTTACATTACCTGCAGCCGTGGCTTTGGCCTTACTCTCGGCACCACTGATTGGCACTTTATTCTACTACGGCGCGTTTACTGCTAATGATGTATGGATGACACGTGAAGCTTTGGTTGCCTACAGTGTCGGGTTGTTGGGATTAATATTGGTAAAGGTTCTAGCGCCAGGTTTCTATGCCCGACAAAACATTAAGACGCCAGTAAAAATTGCGGTCATTACACTCATCGCAACGCAACTAATGAATCTTGCATTCATCCACCCCCTTCAACATACCGGGTTGGCGTTGGCAATTGGGCTGGGAGCTTGCCTTAATGCTGGACTGCTTTATTACAAACTGCGTCGCCACAAAATATATCAACCGCAACCCGGATGGTTTATTTTTCTTTTAAAAATTCTCGTCGCGGTAATCATCATGGGCATGACGTTATGGCTTGCATCCGGCAGTGATGTATCCTGGTTAACGGACTCTTCGGTTAATCGTGCTACTCGATTGGCCGGGGTAATAATAATTGGCGCAACCAGTTACTTTGTTACCTTATGGCTACTGGGTTTTCGCTTAAAGGATTTTTCCAAACAAGGTATTGAATAAAACTTTCAAAAAAACTATCCCTTGGCTAATGAACAGGCTTTAAGGGCATCTCTAAAAATCCAATTTTTCGAGATGCCCTTAAGATAACCGCGCTCTTTTATCCTGTTCTATCAGTGCATAAGCGGAATGATTATGAATCGATTCAAAATTCTCCGACTCCACCACGTAGGCATCAATGCGTGAATCTTTGTTTAAAACTTCCGCCACATCGCGCACAATATCTTCGACAAATTTTGGATTGTTGTAGGCTTTCTCTGTTACATATTTCTCGTCCGGGCGCTTTAATAATCCATAAAGCTCACATGACGCCTGACTCTCTGCTATCTGAATGACATCCTCAATCCATACAAAACTATTTGTGCATACAGTAATTGTCACGTGAGAGCGCTGATTATGTGCGCCATAGTCTGAGATTTTCTTAGAGCATGGGCACAAACTTGTTACGGGCACAATGACTTTCATGGTGAATTCATACTTATCTTTTTTTATTTCACCAATAAAAGTCACCTCATAATCCAACAAGCTCTTAACTCCAGAGACTGGCGCTGATTTACAGATAAAATAGGGAAAAGTCATTTCAATATGACCGGACACTGTCTCCAGCTTTCTCTTCATGGTGTGTAGAATATTTTCAAATGATTCTACAGAAATTTCACGCTCGTGATCATTGAGTATCTCGACGAAACGAGACATGTGCGTACCCTTAAAGTTATGCGGCAAATTCACATACATATTGAAAACGGCCACGGTATGTTGAACACCACCATCCTTGTCAGCCACCCTCACCGGATGACGAATAGCCTTGATACCGACTCTATCAATTGCGATACGTCTGGTATCGGGTGCACTTTGTACATCAGCAATAGGAAAATCCATTTGTTTGTTCATGTATTTATTCTCCCAGTAAAGAAATCTCCAACTAGAATCGCATTTGTACTCAGATAAAATTCATTCAAACAATTACTTGAAGTATCTTTTTAACTGGATAAGCGTTCCTGGACAGACTTAATAATGCCGAATTTATCCAATCCGCAATCGGCTAACATCTGCCCATGATCACCCTGATCAATGAAAATATCGGGCAAGCCTAATTGCAGCACTTTCCCGGCACCGCCACACTTTACTAAGGATTCCAATACGGCACTACCTGCACCGCCCATTATGGCATTTTCTTCAACGGTAACTAACAAGCTATGATCTGCCGCCAAAGATGCCACAAGCGTATCATCCAATGGTTTAATAAAACGCATATTAGCAACTGTCGCACCTAATTCTTCTGCTGCTTCCAGGCACGGTGCAACCATACTGCCGAATGCAAGAAATGCGACTTTCTCTCCCTTGCGACAAATTTCACCACGACCGACTGGCAATGCTTGCATTTCTTTTTTCACCTCCGCGCCGATTCCGGAACCTCGAGGATAGCGGACTGCTGTTGGCGTATCCATCTGAAACGCGGTATAAAGCATCTGCCGACATTCATTTTCGTCGGCTGGCGCCATCACGGTCATATTAGGTATACAACGCAGATAAGAATAATCAAAACTTCCGGCATGTGTCGGTCCATCTGCACCAACTAATCCAGCACGATCAATGGCAAATACGACGGGCAAATTCTGGATTGCAACATCATGGACTAACTGGTCATATGCACGCTGCAAAAAAGTAGAGTAGATGGCAACAACGGGTTTCATCCCATCACAGGCTAAACCTGCTGCAAATGTCACGGCATGCTGCTCTGCAATGCCAACATCAAAATAGCGATCAGGAAATTCTTTGGAATACCTGACCATTCCCGATCCCTCACGCATTGCCGGCGTAATACCAACCAGTCGAGAATCCAATGCCGCCATATCACACAACCAGTCACCGAAGATTTTCGTATAAGCAGGTTTACTTTCAGGTTTGGAGACAATCCCCTGGTCTGGGTCAAACTTACCAACTCCGTGATAGAGAATCGGGTCTTCTTCCGCAACTTTGTAACCTGCGCCTTTACGTGTAACCACATGTAAAAACTGAGGGCCATCCAGGTGCTTGATATTACTCAGTGTCGTTACTAATACATCAAGATCGTGTCCATCGATTGGGCCAATATAGTTAAAGCCAAACTCTTCAAATAATGTACCGGCAGGGGTCACCATCCCTTTCATATGCTCTTCAGCACGTTTGGCAAGCTCCAGCACGGGAGGCACCACGCCAAGCATTTTTTCGCCAGCACGTCGTGCGGTTGCATAAAATCGCCCAGACATCAGCTTGGCAAGATAATTATTAAGTGCGCCAACGGGTCGTGAAATCGACATATCATTGTCATTAAGAATGACCAATAAATTAGCATCCATCACACCGGCATTATTCAATGCCTCAAACGCCATACCCGCACTCATGGCACCATCACCAATAATTGCGATTGCCCGCCGATCTACGTTTTCCAGCTGTGCCGCTACCGCCATCCCGAGTGCCGCACTAATAGAAGTACTGGAATGCGCTGTACCGAAAGCATCATACTCACTCTCGTCACGTCGGGGGAAACCGGCAACGCCTCCATTCATGCGTAACTTACTCATACCTTCACGCCGACCCGTCAGAATCTTATGTGCATAGGTCTGATGGCCAACATCCCAAACCAGTCGATCATTCGGTGTGTTAAATACGTAATGTAAGGCTATCGTCAGTTCAATCGTGCCGAGGTTGGATGACAAATGGCCACCAGTTGTGGCAACTGATTCAATTAGGAATTTGCGTAACTCTTTAGCAAGTTGTGGTAACAACTTGCGATCCAGTGCACGCAATTGGGCGGGTATATTAATAGTATCTAACAGGGGGTACATTCAAAGTCTGATATTAAAGAAACTCTATTATGAAAAAAACTGTTCTCAGAATTCACGTTGAATTATGAAATCAGTCACTTGCCTAAGCCGTGCTGCTGCTTCACCAAAACTTTCCAGCGATTGAAAAGCATCGCGGCGCAATGTCTCAGCTAACTCTCGGGCCTGGCTAACGCCTAAAATACTGACATAAGTTGGCTTATTATTATCTGCATCCTTACCGGCTGTTTTGCCCAGTGTCGCTGTCGTGGCCTCAGCATCAAGTACATCGTCAACCACTTGAAAAGCAAGACCCACACATTTAGAAAAATGATCAAGCTGCTCTAACTGCCTGTCGTTCAGACGGTCACCACAATGCGCGCCAAGCATGATCGCCGCACGAATGAGTGCGCCAGTCTTGTGAATATGCATGAACTCCAACTCTGGCAGCGTCAATATCTTGCCAACACTGGCAAGATCAACGGCCTGACCACCCGCCATACCACGTGAACCTGATGCATAGGCCAGCTGTTTGATCATTTCCAGCTGAATTTGTGCAGAATCAGTCACCTGATTCTCTGCCAATAGCTGAAATGCCATGCTTTGCAGACTATCACCTGTCAATAACGCGGTGGCTTCATCATATTCTATATGACAAGTGGGTTTACCGCGCCGCAATACATCGTCATCCATGCATGGCAAGTCGTCATGCACCAACGAATAAGCATGGATCAATTCAACGGCAGCACCGACAACGGTCACTCGCGCTTCATCTGCGCCATTCAGCTCACCTGCAGCAAAAGAAAGTAGCGGGCGCACCCGTTTTCCACCACCTAACACCGTATAACGCATTGCGCTGTGCAAACGCTCAGGCTCACGATTGGTCTCGGGGAGTCGGTCGTCCAGAAATATTTCTATGCGCGTCTGGCAATTTCCCGCCCATTTTTGAAAGTCAGCGGTCATCAATACCCGACGTAGAAAAATTTTTCAGCATATCTGCTTCAAGAATTTGCACCTGTTGCTGTGCATTTTGTAATGTATTCTGACAGTATTTCAGCAGCTCGACGCCACGTTTATACGCTGCAAGAGAAGCTTCCAGTGGCATTTGTCCTGCTTCCATCTTTGTCACAATACCTTCCAGCTCAATAGAGGCTGCCTCAAAACTTTCTGGTTGGGAAGATGCCGCATGTCTAGCGGTTTTAGTCATAACGTGCCCAGCATAATCAATTAAAATATATTACCTTGTATAAGCGCGTCGATCACAGAAAATCGGACAAAATAACGCACATTGCTGTGTCAGGTCAATTCCATTATAACGGTACTGCTCCATTCTGGCACTAATACCGTTAATAATGGGTGTCCGTTGACCCGCGCGAATCATTGGCTACGTTGGAATGACGGGATTTTTTAGCAAAAATTATTAATTGCATATTATCCCTCCGTCGTTCTGACTTTTTTATTGTATGCCCTTTTGATGACAACTGAGTCACCCATTGTTTATCAAATGTCCGGTTCGGATTTCGATATGATCGGGCACGTATTGATGATGAAAACGAAGCTCTTAAACAAGATTTACCGGATCAAACGGTTGATTATCCACATAATCAATAATCGCCAACAAAATCATACTAATGGGCACCTCTAAAAATTCAGAGTTCTAAACAAGACCAGGCGCGAATAAAAAATATTGACGCAGCATATGATGGATAGGTAAGGAAATATTTTTTATGAGCAACGCCGTATTGCGACGGAAATTGGATTTTTAGAGGTGCCCTATATTGATAGATATGTCATCCTGTGGCAATATCACCCCAACATGTATTCGATGCGTCAATCACAAGCCAGCGCAGATTAAATATAATACAAGGAACAGGCGTCGTATTTTTTCCAACTAACATAATTGAGAAAGCCTTGAGTGAATATTTAGATCAAATATCAGTGTATTTTGAAACAGTCCCCTTATGGCCTTTTTTATTATTTGGTGTATTAGGCATTGCTGCTTTGGCTATTGAAGTTGTGAATCGTAAGCGAAAGGCTGATGCTATCCATAATTTCCGCTATACCATTGAAACAGAACTCGCTGGCATGTACCCTAAGTCCGTGAACTGGCCCAAGAATGTTGACACCTATCTACGTGCGCGGTTACCTGAGATGCAGGAGAACTTTGAGGTCATGAGGGTCTTCCTGCCACAGGATCTTTTGCTTGCTTATAATACAGCTTGGAATAAATACCGCGATTTCTGTCTGGCAATAACTGATGAAAAATGTGCGGCCACGGAATCATCATTGGACAATGAACCAGATCCCAAAGAAGTCTTCCATAGGCTTGTTTCTGATTTATTAGAGTTCGCCCAAAAAGTCTGATTCTTTAACTATCCTTAGGGCATCTCTAAAAATCCATATTTGCGAGCAGCCGCTTTGCGGCTTGCCTGCTTACCCCGTTTCATCACCATACTTCGTTGCTCACAAAAAATATTTCCTTACCTATCCATCATATGCTGCGTCAATATTTTTTATTCGCGCCTGGTCTTGTTTAGAACTCTGAATTTTTAGAAGTGCTCTTTATAATAACATTGATCAAATTCTTCTCACAATCGCTATAATTGCAGTATTAGTCTCGCTATCCTATAACATTACCGGCTATCTATTAAGATGGTAAAACCGAAGCAAAAAAACACTGCAACCGTTATTACGGTGCGCCCGGTAATGACTTATCGTGAGATGGGAGACTTTATTGATGTTCCTTGGCACGTCTACGCGCATGATCCAATGTGGGTTCCGCCATTACGCCTGGAACGGCGTTTCCATTATTCCAAATATAATCCTTTTTTTAAGCATGGCGTATGGCAAGCCTGGGTGGCCTACCAGGGTAAGCAACCGATAGGCAGGATCAGCGCCCAGATTGATTCACTCCATCGGCAACGTTATGGTAACGATACTGGTCACTTTGGATCGCTGGAATGCATCAATAATACCGAAGTATTCTCCACCCTCATGCTGCATGCAGAAGCATGGCTGGCTTCTCAGCACACCAGCTATGTCAGCGGACCGTTTAATCTCTCGATTAATCAGGAATGCGGTATTTTAGTTGATGGTTTTGACGCTCCCCCTGTTGTCATGATGCCTCATTCGCCAGAATGGTATCGCCACTTACTTGAAGCGCAAGGTTATCAACCGACAAAAGATTTACTCGCCTATTGGGTGAATGTCGATTTTGAAGCACCTCGCGTCATGCGTATGCTTACCCAGAAATTCTCGGAAAAAATACAAACAAGACCACTTAACCGCAGGAAATTCAAGGAAGAAATGGGGATATTGCGGGATATCTTCAATGACGCATGGTCAGAGAACTGGGGCTTCATCCCCTTTACCGAAGCCGAGTTTGCAGAACTGGGCAATAGCCTGCGCCTGCTTGTGCCGGATGAACTCATCCAGATTGCTGAAGTTAATGGGGTTCCCGCAGCATTTATGGTCGTACTTCCCAATCTTAATGAAGTATTTGCCGAGCTTAATGGCAAATTATTCCCATTTGGCTGGATCAAGCTGATCAAGAAACTTAAATGCCATCAAATTCATACTGCTCGGGTACCCCTGATGGGTGTGCGGAAACAATTCCAGAATACCCCGCTTGGAATGGCACTGGCCTGTATGGTAATTGATGCGCCGAGACAAGCCACGTTGGACAGAGGGATAAAGCACGTCGAAATGTCTTGGATACTTGAAGATAACCAGGCGATGCGGGGAATTCTCGACAGTCTTGGTAGCCGGCAGTACAAACGTTACCGTATTTATGGAAAGACGCTGTAATGAAAAAAGCTGGTTCGTTTGTCGCTGTAGTGCTTGCCGCAGATCGCACCACCCGCGACCCAATCACTCAGCACACCGGTGCGGCTTGTAAAGCTCTCGCGCCTGTTTGTGGCACACCCATGATTCTTCGTGTCCTCAATGCACTTGAAGCAAGCGATCAGGTCAAGTCCATAATCCTATGTGGCCCACCTGAATCCGTGCTTGCTGATTGTCCGGAATTACAACAACGCATTGACGCAGGTCGTGTTACCTGGTTGCCAAACCTTGATTCTCCCAGCCGAAGTGCACTGAAAGGTTTTGAACAAATAGAAGACAGCACGCCAATATTATTGACCACAGCTGACCATGCTTTGTTAACACCGGCCATCGTGCAACATTTTTTGCAGGAATCGCAAACTGATGAATGCGATGCGACTGTGGGATTAGTCAAATATGAGGATATTATCGCCGCCTTCCCGAAGGCCAAACGTACGGTAACAAAGCTGCGTGATGGCGGTTTCTGTGGGTGCAATCTGTTCACATTTAATCATTGTGGACGTGACCTGGTCTCACTTTGGCGACAAGCAGAAGATCTGCGCAAACGTCCCTGGCGATTAATTGCACAGATACTTGGTCCATGGACTGTTATTCGCTATCTGTTTGGATTGCTGACGCTTGAGCAGGCATTGCAAGCCGTTTCAGTCAAAACGGGTATTCGCGTAAAAGGGGTTATGTTACCCTATCCTCAAGCAGGCATTGATGTCGACAAAGTTGAAGACCTACGGCTTGCAGAATCTGTCCTTACAGAATCCATACCCCCCGATCAGCCATAAAAACCAATCCACCTCATGTCTTCCAGTGGTATAAATTACATCTGCAGTACCTCATGCTAACGCTGACAAGGCAGTTCCCATGAACATCATAGAACGATATATTTCGCGCGAACTGATCATCCCATTTATCGTGGTAATCACAATTTTGGTTGGATTGTTCATCAGTTTCAGTAGCGCGCGATTCCTGGCGGGTGCGGTAACAGAGACTCTTGGTCTTCCTGCCATGATCAAGCTCGTATTACTCAAGACGCTTATTGCACTGGAAGTACTGGTTCCAATCGCACTCTATGTTGCTGTAATTATTGGTCTCGGTCGATTAAGCAAAGATCAGGAAATCAATGTGCTACGCGCTACGGGTGTCAGCAGCTACCGTATTATATATATCGTGTTGCTGGTCGCCATCCCGGTCGGGATCATCAGCGGTCTACTCTCCACCTATGTTCGACCCTGGGCATATGCTGAAAGCTATATTCTGGATGCACAAGCAGAAGCTGAGTTAAATACCAACCGATTCCAGGCTGGGCGTTTCTATGGCAGTGAAGGAAGCGGCAGAGTTATTTATATACAAGGAAAAGACGAAACTAATAAACGAATAGAAAGTATATTTCACTATATTAGAAAGGGCGATAGCAGTGAGATTATCATTGCGAACGAAGCGCAACAACAGCAGTTTACTGTTCAGCAACGGCCACACATACAACTAAACGAAGGTTACCTTTATCAACTCTCACACGCTGCGGCAAAAGATAGTTTCATTAAGTTTGAGAAAATGACCTACTTTACCGACAGTGACAGTGTCATAAATTACCGGCGTAAAGCAGCCTCAACAGTGCAATTGTGGGACTCAGACAATCCGCGGGAAATTGCCGAGCTTCAATGGCGACTTTCTCGTCCCATCGCCACCATTTTACTTGCGCTCATTGCCGTCTTATTCACTCACACTTCTCCCCGACAGGATAAGAGAGATAGCGTCTATATTATCGCAGCAATGGTTTTTGCGATTTATTACAATCTGAGTGGACTGGCGCAAACCTGGGTCGAGCAAGGTGTGGTCAGCAGTATTTGGTGGCTATACCTACTGATGTTTATCATTGTTGGATTGCTGTTTTCAGAATCCTTAAGAACCAGATTATCGCGCCAGTGACTATTATTTCCCGCTATATTGCTGCGCAAGTATTTATTGGCCTGCTCATTGCCGCCGCCGTACTGTTACCACTATTCAGTTTTTTTGATTTACTGGATCAACTGGATGACGTAGGAAAAGGTACCTACCGTGTTAAAGATGCCTTCTTGTACACCGCCATGCTGTTACCACGAAGATTCATTCAAATCGCGCCATTTATTGCTTTACTGGGCACTGTCGCAGCATTGGGTAAATTAGCCGCCAATTCAGAACTGGTTGCGCTACGTGTGGCAGGCGTCTCCCCGACTCGTATCAGTCTTGTGCCGTTGAGTGTTGGATTATTGCTGCTGGTTTTCATTGCGGTACTGGAACAGTTTGTAGCGCCACAACTTCAGCAAAAAGCCATTTCATACCGGGCTGTTGCACTGGAACAAGGCGCCGAATTAGGTAAAAATCTTGGTATCTGGACCAGAAATGAACGAAACATCTTGCGAATCGGCAATATGCTCCATGCTAAAAAAGCAGCGGACATTGAAATCTTGCACCTTGATCAAGAAGGTTTTTTATTAGCACATATACAGGCTGAGTTTGCGGATATCCTCGACAATGCCGTATGGAAACTAAACAATGTCATTGTCCGAACATTTAGCAAGGGGGAAATCCTTTCTACCCGTTCTCATTCCGTGACATGGAAATCATTTCTGGATTCAGCAGATATCGCAACACTAACCAAACCACCGGAAAGCCTTTCACCCACCGAATTATTTCGGCATGTTGACTTCCTGCGCACGACGGGCCAGGAAGCAGATTCCTATGCCCTGGCTTTTTGGCGCAAAATTGGTAGTGCAATCATGACTATTGCCATGCTGCTCATTGCAATCCCTTTCATTTTTGGATCAATCCGTTCAGGCCTGGGCAATAAACTGGTTTTTTCTTCAATCATTGGGATTGTTGTCTATTTATTGGATCAGATCATTGCCAACGCAGGGTTGCTACTGAGCCTGAATCCTGCATTCGTCGCACTTTTCCCAGGGCTAACGATGATTCTGTTAGCACTTTTATGGTTACGACGGATTTTCTAACCCGGACATTTCATCCGTATTACAGTGGCGATGATGTAACATCTATTGTAAGCTGCGTGATTCCATGCGGTTAATGATCGGGCATGACACCTATCAGAACTACCGATTCAGACAATAATAAAACGGCAACTTAACTCACTCATGTCGACAACAACAACTTATATTTATATTATCGGGGACAGCGAAGCTGACCTGTGGGGATTGAGCGGCCGCGAGCGCTTGCAACGCATGGTCAACGCTGCCAAACAGGCCACACTGACCAAAGATCTGGAAAAAATACCGGCTAAAGCGCCCATCATACTTATTTCCGCAAACCATTTATTTGATGCCAGAGTACTTACCGCCTTGGTCGGCATGCAAGAACAGATGGTCTTGTACAACAACGACAATGTGCCTGTTGCCATTCGCACGGAAGGGTATGAGGCCCCACGGTTACTCAGAAGTATCTTGAGTGAGCCTAATGGACATGCGGTTACTGACCTCCCCCGCTATGGTATCGAAGATTTAAAAATAGATTTTCAACAAAACCTGAAAAAAAAGGATCCGCCTTACGTATTACCCATCAATCCCACCAATCGCAAGCAACTTGAAGCAGAGCTCTTCGCCGGTTCATACAAGGGCGTCACTGATCTGGTCACAAAATGGCTTTGGCCTGCACCTGCATTCTGGTCAACCCACTTTTGTGTTCGCCATCGTTTTCAACCCAATCATGTCACGCTGCTGAGCCTTGTACTTGCGATACTCGCTGGCATTGCTTTCTGGCACGGTCACTTCGGTGTCGGCCTCATCATGGGCTGGTTTATGACCTTTCTGGATACCGTAGATGGAAAACTGGCACGTGTCACCGTCACTTCAAGTCGCCTGGGTGATGTGCTTGATCACGGACTGGATATTGTTCATCCGCCGCTATGGTATTGGGCTTGGGGCATAGGCCTGGCAACTTCGCTCACGCCGATTATCGGTCTGGAAATACTCATAGGGTTAATGTTTCTTGGCTATATTGGTGGTCGATTATGCGAGGGGGCATTCCAGCTTTGGCTGGCCCCCTTTGATATCTTTATCTGGCAGCAACTGGACTCATTCAACCGACTGATAACTGCCCGGCGTAACCCTAATCTGATTCTGCTGACTTATGGATGGTGGATCGAACGACCTGATCTTGGACTTTTATTTGTCGTGGCATGGCATTTAATCTCAACAGCGGTTCTCACCGCACGACTGCTCTCTGGATGGCGCATGTGGCGTAAACATGGCCCGTTGCGATCCTGGCTGCAGGATATTGACCCAGGTCGCGACAGAGGAATGCTGGCAGTAAAAATTTTCACACGGGCACCGATTAAACTAAAGCGCCATAACTAGGAGCCTGTCGGACTTTGGTCGTCGATAGCGAAAATCGACCCCGCCGAGGTCGTTTTTTGCCGATTTCGCCGCCGCATGGTTGTTCCATGGGGCAAGAAATCGGCAAAAAAGGAGCCGGCGCGGTCGATTTGCAGCC
>JAUXRH010000142.1 GCA_030682075.1 Nitrosomonas sp. | reverse complement strand
ACTGCGCAAATGGGACAAGCGGTTCATATTACCCTGATTTTTCGTTGCATAGAATGACTATGCGCCTCAAAATCCGGCCAATCTGTCCTCGCTTTCCCACTTTGCTCGCTACGATCACTTAAGTCCGACAGACTCCTGGCGTTTTAGTCGTGTAATCACTTGTTTTAATCACATCGTATTAAATCGGCACTGAATGTTAAAATCTAACGTATTGATAAAAAATAATATTACTTAATCTGGAGAATTCCTATGACAGGACAAGGCTCTGGCGGAAACGTACTCGCAGCAATCTGTAGTTTTTTTATTCCCGGACTGGGTCAACTGGTTCAGGGGCGTATCTTGCCGGCACTGCTATTTTTTATCATTGTTGGGGTTAACTACTTTTTTGCGGTATTGATTATTCCCGTGGTGATCGGTGCTATCTTTCATATTTGGTCGATTATTGATGCAGCCAGGTTTAAAATATAAAGTTCCTTGTGACAGCAGTTTCTGCTTGAGACAATCGAACCTGCCTTAAATTAACCCAATCTGCCAACGACGGATAATAATTTATTTTTTTATAAACGCTTGCCACGCAATTACCGCTGCTTCAAAATCATCCAGTGAAACCTTTATGAGTCCCCCAGTCTCTTCCGCATAATCTTCCTCAATCTCAATGTGCCCGGGATACAAATGCAGGCAGTAGGCGTTACCTGTTCGTTCCCATGAAGAAACCAGGCCCGATTTAACCTCTCGAATTTTCTGTAGAAGTTCCTCTGTCCATTTCGAGCTTTTCTGCAGGTCAATGGTAAGATAGGCCACGATCAGATCATGAGCCGGGTCATTTTGAATTCGCCCCGGCCATGTGAAACTGCTTTGATTCATTGGAAGATTGGGAATGCGGTATTAATTTTTCCGTTCTGAGGTGGCGCAAAGCCGATGGTAAAAAACTGGCCATCTTTACTACAGTATTTTATCGAATTTTTCTGAGCGGACTTGGGTTTGTTTTGACCACATTTTGTCCAGCTTGGTGCACCTTGAGGACATTGGGCATCTGTGGTGGTTGAAGCATGGGAGATAGAATTAAGCACTTGCTCGGTTGAGCAGTTGTCTGGAAACAGGGATGAAAATTTATTTTTATCCGGCTGATTTTGATAAGACCATTTGCCGGTATAGATACCCGCAGCGTTTGGTCGATCCTGGACGGTAAATTTTGCGACAGTGGCAGGGTTGATCCCGTCAGGCCGGGAATGAAAACCTTTTGCTCGATCATGTTGCCATTCGCCACAAAAGACATGGATCTGATTCATTTGCAGTCCATTATTCAGCTTAACCCAATGGGGCAGTGTGGCACAGTTGACTTGTGCCAAGGCTGAAAGTGGCCATAGGCAAAGCGCCAATAGTCCAGTAAGTATCACGCTTCCAGTTTTGATAATAATCATTATTCCTCCTTTTTTCAGGCAATTGCATGAGGGCAAAATTAATCGGCGATTCTTTAATGGTGGATGAAGTAAAATGAGACTGAGTCAGTCTACTACTGAGTAGTGTGATCAGAAATTAATTTTAGTCATTATTTTTAACCTCGGGTAATACATGTCATCACTCAAGCAATTTACTCCAAAAATCGGTTTTATCTCACTGGGTTGCCCTAAGGCGCTGGTGGACTCCGAACAAATTCTGACGCAATTACGTGCCGAAGGCTATGGTATTTCGCCCTCTTACGAAGATGCGGATCTGGTGGTAGTCAATACCTGTGGGTTTATCGATCGTGCGGTGGAGGAATCGCTGGATACGATCGGCGAGGCACTGGCTGAAAATGGCAAGGTGATTGTGACCGGTTGCCTGGGTGCCAAAGAAGACGGGGAGGTAGTTAAGAGGGCACATCCGCAGGTATTGGAAGTGACCGGTCCACATGCATTGCAGGAAGTGATGGCGGCCGTGCATCGGCACTTGCCGCAACCGCATGATCCATTTACCAGCCTGGTTCCGCCGCAGGGCATTCGGCTGACGCCAAAGCATTATGCCTATATAAAAATCTCGGAAGGGTGCAATCATCGTTGTACATTCTGTATTATTCCTTCTATGCGCGGTGATCTGGTGAGTCGCCCAATCCATCAGGTGATGGATGAAGCAGAAAACCTGGTGAATGCTGGTGTCAAAGAATTACTGATCATTTCACAAGATACCAGTGCCTATGGTGTTGATGTCAAATACCGCACCGGTTTCTGGCAAGGCCGACCCATAAAAACACGGCTCACCGAACTGGCGCAAGCATTAGGTGCGCTGGGGATATGGGTACGGATGCATTATGTCTATCCCTATCCGCATGTCGATGAGTTGATTCCCTTGATGGCTGAAGGAAAAATCCTGCCTTATCTCGATGTGCCCTTGCAACATGCCAATCGACGTATCTTGAAAGCCATGAAACGCCCGGCGAGTGCGGAAAATAACCTGGCACGGATCCAGCAATGGCGACAGATATGTCCTGATATCACGTTGCGCAGTACGTTCATTGTGGGCTTTCCGGGTGAAACGGAAGCGGAGTTTGAGGAATTGCTCCAGTTTTTACAGGAAGCGCAACTGGATCGTGTTGGCTGCTTTACTTATTCACCCGTAGCAGGTGCGGTCGCCAATACATTTGCCGATCCGCTTGCTGAAGAAATCAAAGAAGAACGCCTGGCGCGTTTCATGAAGGTGCAGGAAGAAATTAGCCGGGCGCGTCTTGCCGGTAAAGTGGGGCATAAAATGACCGTGCTCATCGATGAGGTCGAAGAAGATCAGGTGATTGCGCGAAGTACGGCGGATGCGCCGGAAATCGACGGCATGGTCTCTATTGCGAATGCCGGTCATCTGAAGCCCGGTGAGTTTGCTGAGGTTGAAATTACGGATTCTGATGCGCATGATTTAGAGGCCAAAGTCGTATTGTGACGGCAGAATTTATTTAACCATCCAGGAGTCTGTCGGACTTAAGTGCTCGTAGCGAGCAAAGTGGGAAAGCGAGGACAGATTGGCCGGATTTTGAGGCGCATAGTCATTCTATGCAACGAAAAATCAGGGTAATATGAACCGCTTGTCCCATTTGCGCAGTAGATCAACCTTAAGTCCGACAGACTCCCAAAGCTGGCATTTCTCTTTTCAAGAGGAAAATCATCAGCTATGGTCGCGCAGAGAATCTTCAACTGTCCAATTGTAATGCCCAATCCAGGGCTTCTGAATTATTTCCCCTAAAAATGATCAGATCCTTTTTTTTACTTATCTGGTATTCATACATGGGATCATAGTAATCAGTTAACAAACGCATTATCCATGCTTCATGCCCTTGAATGCGGCCCGTATTCAAATGAGTTTTCAAAGCGTCTGTTAATAATCCGGCAATCGATTTATAGCGCTCCAAGCCCAATCGTTTCTGAATTCCCCGCAAACTCTCTTTCAGATAATTACTAAAAAGTTCAAATCCACTTTCAGCATAATTTTCCTCAAAACTTCTCAGCATTTCAACTACATATTCTTGTAATATTTGTTGCACACGAAATTCGTATGGCATCTCAATAAGTACTAATTGTGACTGTCGCATTGCATCGAAAAATAGCAATGGAATACTAACTGCGCCAATATTCCTGCTTTCATCCTCAACAAATAATGTTTTCCATTGGGATGTTTGACCCATTGTATGTAGTAGATCGATAGCTAACGCATGTTCAAAATTAGACTGCGTCGGTTGCTGGCTTATCATCTTCCCAAAGCTCGACCCACGATGATTCGCATGTTTTTCTAAATCAACGCTATGCAAAACTTGGTTAATTAATCGGGACTTGGCAACCCCTGTCTTTCCACCCACTCTGATCATTCGAACATTAGCCGCTACTTCATCAATTACCTGGATTAATGACTGCCTAAGCGCTTTATAACCACCTTCTACCAACGGAATATCCATTCCCGCTTCATGCATCCATTGACGCGCCAGATTTGAACGCATCCCCCCACGCCAACAATACACATGCGTATCAGGATTCGCAGCCAGGAGTTCACACCAACTTTGTACACGAGCCGTTTTCAATTCTCCACAAACCAATTGATGGCCTAACGCAACTGCTGCCTGCTGTCCCTTCTGCTTATAGCAAGTGCCGACCAAATGCCGTTCATGATTATTCAGGATCGGATGGTTAGTCGATCGAGGAAAATTACCTTTAGCAAACTCGTCCTCTGCTCGCACATCTAAAAATGGCGTGCCTCGCAAAAACAAATCTCGGAAATACACTGCTGTAACCAAATTTTTTAATCTCAATACAATGGCTCTTAAATCCATATAAAAAAATCAAACAAGAAATTTGCTCACTTCAAAATAGGATAAAAAAACAATATTCGATCAATTATCCGGTACAATATTGAGTTGTTAAAGATTGGCTCTTGAATGATTGTTGTTTTAGCGCAACATCAGTTAATTATTGCCTTGACAGGGAAATTCACCTTAGATAAGCTGCGAAGTTGTTAAATATGACACACTTATATTTATTAGGCAACTTCGGCGATCAACGTTTGAATGACAATTTTCCAACGAACAACAAATCAGTTAATGTGGATTAATAATCAGAGTTGGCATGCACAGCCAGAATTCCTTGCTAGAGATAGCAAGATGACAAACACCATTACTTCGAGGGGAAGATCTTGAGTTTGACAATAACCAAGTTGAATGCTCCGCTAACGCCAGCGTTTGATTCTCAACCTTCAAGCGAAATACAAATAACGGCAACACCGACAATCAATGTGCAAGCACAACGCTTAGCAGATTTCAATACATTGACCGATGCTTTGGAGTACGCTGCGAGTGGAACAACGGGATATAACTTCTATGACGCAAAAGGAAATTTGCGCTCAGTTCTCCCGTATAGTGAATTAAGAAAAAAGGCACGTATATCAGCACAGCGCTTATATGGCTTTGGCTTGAATCGTGGCGCCCGTGTAGCTATCATTGCGGATACATCACCCGAGTTTGTTGAATTATTCTTTGCATGCCGCTATGTGGGACTAGTTCCTTATGCAATGCCTGTTCCCGTTAATCTTGGCAGCCATACTGTATATGTTCAGCAGTTACAAGGAATGCTAAATAGCGGTCAAGCTGATATCGCATTGGCTAATTTTGATTATGTGAACTTCCTTAAAGAAGCTGCAAAAAATATTAAGGGGCTAAAATGGGTCGGCACGCCGGACCAACTTGCACAGCTTCCTGCTTTGGAAGTTGAATTCCAGCCGAATCATCCAGATGAAACAGCTTATTTACAATTTACATCTGGAAGCACGCGCGCATCACGTGGGGTAGTTATTACAGAACGCGCACTAATGAGCAACATGCAGGGAATTGTCCGGAACGGTTTAGAGATGAAGCCTGGAGATCGCGCAGCTTCCTGGCTGCCTTTTTATCATGATATGGGCTTAGTTGGATTAGTCTTGGCGCCAATGGTTTCGCAGGTCACCGTTGACTATCTTGCAACTCGTGATTTTGCAATCAGACCCTTGCAATGGTTACGATTGATTAGTCGCAATCGCTGCACAATTGCATTTAGTCAGCCTTTCGGCCTTAATCTCTGCACGTTGCGTGTGCGCGACTCAGATCTAAAGGATCTCGATCTTAGTTGTTGGCGTGCTGCAGGGATCGGTGCAGAGATGATTAATCCCGGCACTCTAAGAAGTTTTGCGAAGAAGTTTTCTTCTGCCGGTTTTGATGAGCGTGCATTTTTACCTTGTTATGGCCTTGCTGAATCAACCCTTGCTGTCACTTTCTCTCGAATTAATCATGGCTCACAAAGTATAAAGATTGATGCAAAAACATTAGTCGATAAAAAAATGGCTGTACGGGTACAAGCTGATGGAAGAAAGTATAATGAGTTTGTAAATTGCGGTCGACCGTTACCTGGACATACCGTTAAAATTTTCAATGAGGCTGGTGAAGAACTGCCAAATTTTATGGTAGGCAGTGTATTAGTACATGGCGACAGTGTTATGGCAGGTTATTTCCAAAATCCAGAGGAAACCAAGAAAGCACTAAAACCTGGAAACTGGTTAGACACCGGCGATATTGGCTTTCTCTTTGAAGGAGACTTGTATATTACAGGAAGACGTACTGATGTCATTATTGTAAATGGCCGCAATATTCGCGCACAAGATGTTGAAGAGTTAGCAGAGCAACAAGCAGAGATACGATCTCGTGAGGCTTCTGCCTTTGGCATAAATGCTGCTGATGGGGCAACAACAGTAGTATTGGTTATAGAGTGCAGATTAACTTCAGCTACAGAGCGTCAGTCGCTCATCAACAGACTACAACAGCTTATATATATGGCATTTGGTGTCAATTGTCTGGTTGAGTTGGTATCACCACACACATTACCGCGGACGTCTTCCGGAAAATTATCACGATTTGCTGCACGTCAAGGATTTATTCAACGTACAAATTTATCTGATCAATTATCCGCTGTAGAATCAGGAGACAGATAACCAGTAATGCCTGGAATCATCGCGTTAACAGGCGCTACTGGTTTTATTGGTAGAGCGATTTTAGATAATCTCATTAAGAATGGCTATAAAGTCCGAGCTTTAACAAGAAGCCCGCGTAATGATCAAGAATCTATACAATGGATAAATGGGGACTTGAATAACCAATCAGCATTACTTGAACTGGTTCACGGTGCTGATTCTGTTATTCATTGTGCTGGCTCGGTGCGAGGAAACTCTCTTAAAGCTTTTATTAACACCAACGTAACTGGAACGTCAAATCTGGTACAAGCGGCAACTCTGCAAAAAGTAAAACCTCGTTTTCTCCTTATCTCTTCATTGGCCGCAAGAGAACCTCAGCTTTCCTGGTACGCAGAAAGTAAACTGATGGCTGAGCAGTCTGTAGTTTACTATCCAGACGGACAATGGACTATTTTTAGACCAACAGCGGTTTATGGTGCTGGCGATAAAGAGCTGAAACCTGTTTTCAGTGCAACGCGCCATGGATTATTGCCGGTAGTTGGTAGCCCGTCAAATAATTTCAGTCTATTGCATATTGACGATCTTGTTGCTGCCATACAATGCTGGCTTTCAGCGATTACACCTTCTAATGGAATCTATGAGCTTGATGATGGAAATCCAGAAGGATACAGTTACCAATCAATAGCCACCATTACCCAGGAAATTTGGGGGCATTCTGTACGCTGCATTACCATCCCGACATCATTAGTTCATCTGATTGCTTATGCAAATTTGTGGTTAGCAATGATTTTTGACTATGCGCCTATGTTGACCCCAGGAAAAGTAAGAGAATTACAACATCCAAACTGGCTGTGTAATAATAAACCACTAATTGAAGCACTTCCCGGGTGGCAGCCTCACATTACTCTACGTAATGCGTTGCCATTGCTTTTCTGAGACAATAGCAGCCTTAATCTATTCGAAATCGGTATATATGGCGGAAAATAATTACAACGAAATCCTAAAGCAACTTTGCCATCGTCTTGAAAACTTTACTGAGTCTGGTGTAACTGTTACTCCGGAAATGAGTCTTATCAATCAACTTGCAATTGATTCTATAAAACTGTTAAATCTTATTATGGAAATTGAAGATACCTTTGATATTTCCATACCCATAAATGCACTTGTGGATGTTTTAACAGTTCGCGACCTTGCGGACTTGATCTATAAAATCGAATCTGAATCAAAATGAATCTGTTAGATAAACTAGATGCGGCTGCATCAGCAAGAAAAGCACTATTACCTACTGGACTGAAAGCATTTGGCATTCCCATCGAGGAAGTTTATTCAGCAACAGAAGCAAGAATTGGTAATAACCGTGTACTACTTCTCGGGACGAATAACTACCTTGGATTATCTTTTGCGCCAGAATGTCTTCAGGCCGCCCATGAAGCCATTGATAAAGAAGGCACTGGCACAACAGGCTCACGTATGGCCAATGGAAGTTATTTTGGCCACCGTGCGCTAGAACAGGAATTTGCTGATTTTTATAATTGTCGTGAAAGTATCGTATTCACTACAGGTTATCAAGCAAATCTTGGTACTATATCGGGCCTGGTTGGGTCTGGCGACGTTGTCCTGATTGATGGTGATTCTCACGCGAGTATCTATGATGGATGCACACTGAGTGGTGCTGACATCATTCGATTCCGTCATAATGATGTGGCTGATTTAGAAAAAAGACTACGTCGTTTAGGTGAACGCTCACGTTCAACCTTAATCATTGCCGAAGGGATATACAGTATGCTGGGGGATCAGGCCCCATTAGCAGATATTGTTAGAATCAAGAATACTTACAACAGCATCCTCCTACTTGATGAAGCACATTCGCTCGGTGTTTTAGGTAGCACAGGTCAAGGTCTGGTTGAAAAAACCGGATTACTTAATGAGGTTGATTTTATCACGGGAACCTTTAGTAAAAGTCTCTGCAGTATTGGTGGTTATTGTGTCAGTAATCACCCACAATTGAATCAACTTCGGTATGTTAGTCACCCATATATCTTTACGGCGTCACCGTCCCCAGCAACAATCGCTTCTACTCGTGTAGCATTACAGCTATTACGTAATGGAAGTAACTTACGTGATCAATTATGGAGAAACGCCCACCAACTCTATTCAATAATGAGTGAGATTGGCTTTAAACTTGGGCCTGAACCGGGGCCAATTATTTCGGCAGTACTCGATAATCCTCAACAGGCACTTGCAATATGGAATGGCTTACTAGAGCATAATATATATGTAAATTTAATTTTACCACCCGCAGCGCCTGAGAATAAATCTTTGGTACGTTGCAGTATTAATGCTGCCCATACAACCGAACAGATTGCGTATGTGGGCGAGATATTTTCAGAATTACATGCAACAATTTTGCAATAAATTGCAGTATCCAATTCACCGGACATTCATACCTAGACTACTTTACCAGATAAATTACTTCTATATTCACCTTCTGATCTTTTCAACTGGTTCCACTATTGGTGATGATAAATTTCCATTTAAGAGCGCCGCCAGAAATACAATTTTGCGAGCAGCCGCTTTGCGGTTTGCCTGCTTACCCCGTTTCGTCGCAATACGGCGTTTATCCTGAAATAATCACTACATTTTAGAGGTGCCCTTAATAGCAATTTATCGCTATGAGAATGAGTCCACTTGTTATTAGGAGCGGATAGATTATTACTCCAGACTTTGATCTATTTTATCGGGTGGTCCAATTGGCCAGGCACTAAACGGAAATGGACGCTTTTCATTATTAAACGTTAAGAAAATCACTATCTGATAAATATACGTACTCAAACTCTGACCAAATTTGAGCAATTGTTTGTTTGTTCCACCAGACAACACAATGGAAAAAAACTGAAATAGCATTACAGCAATGATTATAAACTTTGAAATACCATATGCCGCAATAAAAAATAACATATACAGTCCACGTTGCCAAGCCTCATTCTTTTCCAACTTTTGCTTTAATTCCTCTTTCATAATACCTTTTCCCTGTAACTAATCACGGAATTCCGGATAAAACGGTAATACCTGTTCACGCCAGTAGTAATATTTCGGACAAGATTAGAAGGATTATGAGGATGGCATGTCGAACGTTAGCTGACGCATAGTTAACTAAAACTAAGAGCACAACATCAGGACGGGATCTAAATTCTTATTGATTTCCAATAGTTAGAACTCCAATACGAATTATCCAACCTGGAGATAATTACCCCTTGACTCTCAGAAACATGGAGAAATCTATTTTTCTCAAGGTAAATACCCACATGCTTGGAACTTGACCCTGTTCTAAAGAAAACCAGATCTCCTGCTTTCAAATCAGCCATTCTGACCTCTTTCCCCAATCTTGATTGCAAGTGAGTTGTTCTCGGCAAGTGAATACCTAATTTTGACTTGAATGTCAGATGCACAAAACCAGAACAGTCAATCCCGCGCTGACTTAATCCACCTCGGCTGTAGCGTACACCTCGCCATTTATTATACTGGGCATATAATTTAATTTTTATGTTATGGGAGTCTGCATTGCCAGCTTTATCATAAGTCGGTGCCTGCGAAAAATTGCTGGTTTTCTTTTCTTGCAAGTATCCACAGCTAACCAATAAGCTAACACTTATACCCAAAGCCAAGTTAATATAACTTCTTTTCAGCATAGTTACTCTATTCTATTTGGTTGAAAGTTCTCAATGAGATCCATCCACACCTAACTAAACTCGGTGGCTATGTTTACCCATACCAGAAAGCCGCGCTAACACTCTTTTTGCCATGTCCTTTATCGGAACTACTTCATCCACCGCACCTGCGGCAATCGCCTCTTTCGGCATGCCAAACACTACGCAGCTTGCTTCATCCTGCGCTAGATTATACGCGCCAGCTCGATGCATTTCCAGCATTCCTGCAACACCATCTTTGCCCATTCCAGTCAGAATCACGCCTATCGCATTTTTACCTGCATAATTAGCAGCAGAACGGAATAACACATCCACTGATGGGCGATGACGACTAACCAGATCTCCTTGGTTTAACTCTGTCATGTAATTCGCGCCACTTCGCTTAAGTAATAAATGCGAATGTCCTGGCGCAAGGAATGCATGACCAGGCAATACCCGCTCACCACCTTGCGCTTCAACCACCGATATTCTACAAAGATTATTCAAACGATTTGCAAATGACTTGGTAAACGCCTCAGGCATATGTTGCGTAATGAGGATACCGGGAGAATCTGGTGGCAATTGAATCAAAAAATCCTTGATCGCCTCAGTTCCACCCGTAGAAGCACCGACAATAATAAGTTTCTCAGTTGAAGCGACACGATTGGCTATCGATGGCAGCACTGCATCTGCAGTAGCGCTCTTGGTTACGGGCGCTGAAACATGCTGCCTGATACGTGCGGTCATGGCAATACGGATTTTATTGGCAATCTCATCAGTATATTGTTTTAAACCAGAAGCAATATCGATCTTCGGTTTAGCAACAAAATCCACTGCTCCCAGCTCAAGTGCACGAAACGTAACTTCTGAGCCTTTCTCTGTCAATGTGGAAACCATTACGACCGGCATGGGCCGCAATCTCATTAATTTTTCAAGAAAATCAAGCCCATCCATTCTCGGCATTTCTACATCCAGTGTTAATACATCAGGATTCATGTCTCGAATCATTTCGCGTGCCACTAATGGATCAGATGCAGCACCTATTACTTCCATATCGCGCTGGCTATTAATTAATTCTGTCAGCAATTTGCGGATTAACGCAGAATCATCAATAACCAGGACTCTTATTTTTTTCATCAGTCAGTTTTTCATTTGATTAGAACAAAAACAACATCAAGAAAATAGCTCAACTTCACCCGCAATCTTAGATTTACGCAAACGCGAACTGTAATCCTTCTCTCGATCGGCAATTGTACTATTTCTAATTTTCATCAGTTTCTTCACCATAACCTTGCTACTTTTAGGAAAAAAATAGACTTTCCGTGGATAAATGTCAATCAGATCCTGAGCAACAACCCGGATATTTTCAGCAGCCAGAAATTTCAAAACAAAATCGGCATTTCGTTGCCCCACATTTGTGACAGTAAGGCCTTCCAGTACATTACCACCGCCGAACACCTTTGCTTCCAGATTTGATCGACGCGCGCCCAATTTTAACAGTTGGTTGATCAGTATTTCCATTGCATAAGTACCGTAACGTGCTGATACATTCATTGGACTATTTATATCGCCACCACTATCGGGCAGCATAAAATGATTCATCCCGCCAATCCCACTGTGACAATCCCGAATACACGCCGCAACACAAGAACCCAATACTGTTACCAATAACATATCCTTACTGGTAACAAAGTATTCTCCTGGCAGCAATTTTACCGCATGAAAATTTAGCGTCTTATCAAAATAGAAATTTGAGGCCACCTGTTCATCAGTAATATCATCCATTTCTTACCTTCTGATAGCGAACAAGTTCGTAGACAGTTTTTTCTCGTAATTTGAATAAATCTGCCGCATGTTGAAAACTTTCTGAATGACCAGCGAACAGTAATCCATCAGGCGCCAATAAAGGAGTAAACTTCTTCAATATTTTGTATTGCGTTGATTTATCAAAATAAATCATGACATTACGACAAAATATGGCATCAAATGGACCGCGTATTGGCCAGGTTTCATCCAGCAAATTAAGCTGACGGAAAGTGATCATATTACGTAGTTCCTGTCGCACTCTTGCCGAACCAGCCTGAGAACCTTTCCCTTTCAGAAAAAACTGTCTGAGCTTGTCCTTCGGTAGTTTCTCCAACCTTTCCATGAGATAAACCCCTTCCTGCGCCTTTGCAAGTACGTTGGTATCCAGATCGGTTGCCAAAATGTGAACCGGCGGTGTAAATGACTTGAACGCCTTTACCGCTGCCATTGCCATAGAATACGGCTCTTCACCAGTGGAAGACGCGCTACACCAAAGCTGAATTTGCTTTTGATTTTTCCTGCTCTCCATATGTTGCGCTAGAATCGGAAAATGGTGTTGCTCACGAAAAAAAGCGGTAAGGTTAGTAGTCAGCGCATTGGTAAATGCCTCCCACTCTTCGGGAACACCACGCTCCAGTATGCTCAGATACTCACTAAAGTTATTTAACCCATTAATACGCAACCGTCGAGCAAGACGGCTGTATACCATATTCTGCTTACTCGAAGAAAGTGAAATACCTGCGCGATCGTAGATCAGTTTCTTTATGCGTTCAAAATCATGTTGAGTGAAATCATATTCACGCGCTTTATTTTCACATGCCAGCCCAATAGCCATAATATCACTGACCTTTTCAATTATACAGAATGGAAAATGCTGTCTTAACTAACTGAAATTAATTAGATTAGAGCAGCATCTGACTTTAAATTTTATACTGGGTTACTACATTTCCAATTGCCACCTGATAAACGTACAAGTTTGTTCAGTCGCTCACCAGAATTCCATTCTTTAACTACAACATACTAAATCTTGGTTATGCAGTAATCATTATAAAGCTAAGAACGATAACGTTTCTAACAGAAATTTTTATGGTTAATTTAATCTACGTACTCTCAAAGGATCTTCAGGAAAACCTGGATTAACTGTTTGCATTGAATGCTTAAAAGATACAAATTGCACGTTTCACAATTTACCTAATGAAAAGCTTAATTTTGCACCGATCGCATCCAATACAAACTTGAAACATAAATCATTTACTACTGAATTAATTCAATAGTGATCGACTAGAATTCCTCCCAGGATTCATCACTACCGCCTCCAGCAACTTTACGTGGCTTGGCTGGAACTGGAGCAGAAGAAAGTCCTGCCGTTTTCCTGGCTATGCTACGTGTCGGCAGTTTCGCAACATTTGCTACACGATTACTTCTTTTAACCGTTGTCGGCGCCATCCCACCCGTTAACCTGAACACAGAGACAGCTTGTGTCAGCGTTTGCGCCTGTTCCTGCATCGACTCTGCTGCTGCAGCCGCTTCTTCCACCAGCGCTGCATTTTGCTGCGTTACCTCATCCATCTGTGTCACTGCCTGATTTACTTGTTCAATACCCGAGCTTTGTTCCTGTGAAGCTGCTGCAATTTCAGCCATGATGTCAGTTACCCGCTTAACAGCACTGACAATTTCATCCATGGTAGTGCCCGCTTCATCAACCAGTCGTGTACCATCTTCAACCTTACTTACTGAGTCACCAATCAGCTCCTTGATTTCCTTCGCTGCTGCTGCTGAGCGCTGTGCCAAAGTCCGTACTTCAGTCGCCACCACAGCAAAACCACGCCCTTGCTCACCGGCACGGGCTGCTTCTACCGCTGCATTCAGCGCCAGAATATTGGTCTGGAATGCGATTCCATCAATGACACTGATAATGTCGACAATTTTCTTCGAACTTGCGTTGATTGAACTCATGGTCTGCACCACCTGTCCGACAACTGCACCGCCTTTTACGGCAACATCTGAAGCACTTGATGCCAATTGATTGGCTTGACGCGCATTATCTGCATTTTGCCGGACGGTAGAAGTCAGTTCTTCCATTGAAGAAGCGGTTTCCTCCAGACTGGATGCCTGTTCTTCCGTGCGCTGACTCAAATCGGCATTACCTGAAGCAATTTCTGCTGAAGCGATTGCAATCGAATCGGTACCTGTCCGAACCTTACCCACCAGGTCAACCAGATTATCGTTCATCAGTTTTAATGCCAGCAGCAATTGTCCCGTTTCATTGGTCGAATTAACATCAATACGACTGGTGAGATCACCTGAGGCCACTGCATTGGCAACGGCAATGGCTTCATTGAGCGGCCCAACAATGGCACGGATCAGCATCCATCCGATAATACAGGCCAGCAGAACACCCAATATTACTGTGATAGTCGAAACCATAAAAATACTTTCGTAGTTACTCTGCGCGCCTGCATACTCCTGCGCAGCCACATCACGCTGCAATTCGATTAAACTGAATATGGTTTGATGTGCGCGATCAAATTTTGGCCCGGCATCAGATGTTGCATTCGCAATAGCTGTATCAAAATCTCCAGCCAAAGCTGCACTCATTGTACGATCACGCGACTCCTTATATGCCTGCCATTGCTGAGCAAAGACATTAGCCAACCTTTCCTCTTCAGGAATCAGCTTAGTAAGCAAATATTTTTGCCAAACATTATTGATTTCAGCATCTCGCTCAGCCGTCATGGCAGCACGTTGTTTCGCAGTTTCGATATCCCTAAAGTTGGAAGCTATCACCGCATTAAGACGTACAAGTTGAACTCGATCCAAAACGAGCGCCAGATCCGCCAGCGGAATGGCGCGATCTTCATAGACCGATTTCAAAGCGTCATTGGATTGGTTCATACCATATAACCCCAGACCACCAATACCTGCCAGCAGCAGCGACAGCATACCGATTACAATTATCAAACGTGACTTTATCGTCATATTGTTACGCATCAGAATCTCCTTTAGCCTTTATTGTCAAAAAAACGAAAATTAATTTATAACCTGATCGATCAAACCCATATCTGTGCTGCTCATTAACTTCTCTATATCTATTAGTATCAACATCCGATCTTCCACCGTACCAAGACCCATGATGTATTCAGTGTCAATCACGGAACCAAATTCCGGGGTCGGTCGCATCTGATCCATGCCCAGGCTGATGACATCTGAAACCCCATCAACCACAATACCCATGACACGCCCTGACACATTCAGGATAATTACCACGGTAAACTGGTCATATTCCGCATTGCCCAGCATAAACTTGATGCGCATATCTATAATAGGGACGATAATGCCGCGTAGATTGACAACACCCTTGATAAACTCAGGCGCATTGGCAATTTGAGTGATTGCGTCATAACCACGGATTTCTTGCACTTTCAGAATATCCATACCATATTCTTCTTTCCCTAACCGGAATGTCAGGAACTCATTTGACATATTACTTGCGTAATTATTGACGGGTTCGGTTGTTGCTGCCTGCTGTTGTGTCATTTTTGTGTTCTCCTCTTAATATAATAAAATCGCATGGATTAATTAATTGATCAGGTTTTTACGTTTGATTATTTAACCGATTCTTTCTGTGACGCCATCACAAGCGCTGCTGTATCAAGGATCAAGGCGACTTTGCCATCACCCATAATGGTGGCGCCTGAAACGCCCTGAACCCTGCGATAATTACTTTCAAGGCTTTTGATGACGACCTGATGCTGACCTATTAATGCATCGACAAACATGGCCGCTTTGTGCCCTTCAGCTTCAAGAATGACAAGAATTCCATTATGGATTTCGGTCGAATGAGGTCGCAAATTGAATATTTCATGTAATGCAATGACCGGCAAATATTCGCCGCGCACTTGAACCACACACCCATGACCGCTCACTGTTTTAATGTCGCTGGCGGTGGGTTGCAGTGATTCTATAATATAGGTCAGCGGCACAATAAACATTTGATCCCCAACTGCTACGGATAGCCCATCAAGAATGGCAAGTGTTAATGGCAAACGAATTGAAATCCGTGTTCCCACGCCAAATGCCGAATCGATTTCTATGCGTCCACCCATGCTCTGGATATTGCGTTTCACCACATCCATGCCGACACCACGCCCTGAAACATCGGTAATCACTTCTGCAGTAGAGAATCCCGCCTCAAAAATCAACATCCAGACTTCCTGATCCGACATCCCGTCAAGTAGTGAAATCCCACGTTCTTTGGCTTTCGCGAGAATTTTCTCCCGGTTTAAACCTGCGCCATCGTCACACACTTCAATAACGATACTCCCCCCTTGATGGAAGGCACGTAACGTGATCGTACCTTTTGCTGACTTACCTGCAACGATACGCTTTTCAGGGATTTCTATACCATGATCAAGACTATTACGCACCAGATGTGTCAATGGATCTGCAATCTTTTCAATTAGTCCCTTATCTAATTCAGTGTTTTCACCAACAGTTTTCAATTCAACCTGTTTATTAAGTTTTGCTGCTAAATCACGCACTACACGTGGGTAACGGCTAAATACAAAACTGATGGGCATCATCCGAATCGACATGACAGATTCCTGCAAATCACGGGTATTACGTTCCAGCTGATTCATTCCACTGAGCAATCTTTCATAGATAACTGGATCAACCTGCGAAGCAGTCTGAGCAAGCATGGCTTGAGTAATAACCAATTCACCGACCAAATTAATCATCTGGTCTACTTTATCAATGCTGACCCGAATTGAAGACGTTTCTGCCGCAGTTGCCGCCGCTTTATCATCCTTCTGTTGCGCCACTGGATGGCTACTTGTTACTTGTCGGCCTGATCCAGTTGTTGCTGCAGAATTCTCTATATTTTCAATGTCATTAGGCGCAGCAGGTGCGCCAGGGAAGAAACCATAAGGTGGCCCTGATAAAGAAGGAACTGCTTCAAACTCATCAGTAGGATCAGGTGTTAGAGTATCTGCATCAGTACTCATTAAGATTTCTGCCGCTATTTTTAAATTAGCCGGATCCACCACAAAAGCCAGTGCTTCCCAAATATCTTCCTCACTGGAATTAGTCTTAAGCAGTAACTTACTTCGCTGCTCATCGCCAGATAATATAAGTTTTTCAAGCGAACCCATCCCGCCTAAATTAGAAAGCAAATTATCCATCGCTCGGGGACTAACACCCTCGTTTGAGAACGCTATGGAGAAAACTGTCAATGCTGGATTTACGTTTAAAGCTGCTGCTCCTGTCGCATCATTGACCTCTGACGTAATTGACTTAACTTCAGCGCTATCAGTAATCTTAACGGTCGTTATATCAGCAGTCTCATTAGACGCGTATATCGCTTCAGAAAATTTTCTTAACTCTTCACACACCGCTGCAGTAGCAACTGGATCTGCCGCGCCATCTCCACGATGCCCGGCTAATTGCCCTTTGATAACATCACCGGCCCTGAGGAAGGCATCAACCATCTCACTTCGAACTTCAAGTTCACCTTTACGCAATCTATCAAGCAGCGTTTCCAACATATGCGTCATCTCCGTCATGTCTGTAAAACCAAATGTGCCCGCCCCACCCTTGATGGAATGTGCCGCACGAAAGATTGCATTCAAATCTTCCAAATCCGGGGAACTAACATCCAGCCCAAGCAAACAGGCTTCCATCTCTGCTAGTAATTCTGAGGATTCCTCAAAAAATATTTCATAAAATTGTTCGAGATCAGTACTCATATTCAATCCTGTTTTAAATTTTGTACCAGCCTAACACTCAGAAAAAACCAACAAATTGAAAAATAGAGGTACAAAGATTACTCAATCCCTGGAATTAGAATCTTCCAGACCAACTTTTCTCTGTAACTTTTAGTTTCGTTACCATTAGTCTTCAACCAATAACTTTGTGGACTACTTCCAGCAGTCGCTTGGGATCAAATGGCTTAACCAACCACCCAGTCGCACCAGCTGCCTTTCCCTGGGCCTTGATATCATTACTGGATTCAGTGGTAAGCATTAAAATGGGGATTGATTTATAGTCTGCTAATTGGCGCAACATCTCGAGTAATTTCAATCCATCCATGCGCGGCATATTGATGTCGGTTAAAACCAAATTAACCTTATAGTGATTTGCTTTATCGAGTGCATCCTGACCATCCACTGCTTCGATAACTTCATAACCGGCACCCTTTAGCGTAAAAGCTACCATTTGTCGCATTGAAGCAGAATCATCTACCGCCAGTATCGTCTTAGTCATATCGCTCATATCTCCTTATTGCTGAACCGATTCATTTACCTTAAAAGTTTCATTTCTTAGCTAATTAAAATAATTCGACTTCACCCATTCCCATGCCTTGTTGAACAACGGGCTTTCTTTTGTTCTTTTCTTTTGCTGCGACAACTGCCTTGGAAATTCCATGATGAATTTCATCAAGGCTTTTACCTCTGCTGCCACTATTACTTTTTCGATCTATACGTTGCAGTGCTAAATTGAGTTCATCTACCTGATTTGTCGTATGATTAAGAAGTTGCGTCACTAAATCTCCAAACTGGAGTGAAGTAACAGCAGCCGCGAGTTCTTGTTCAATTTTGTCAGCAGTCTCCATTTGTCGCCGCAATAACTTTAATATTGGCTTATTATCTGCAGGCGCCGCCATTTTTTCGATTGCCAACACCATGTTATGATGAGCACTGGTTAACTTACTAATATAATTAAAATTAAGTACCAGATTATTAACTGCATCGCTAACTAATCGCTCAGCTTGATCTAATTCATTTTTTATACTGTAGAAATACTCATCGGCATCTACATTGCCTATGGTCACTGAAGTGAAAGGCAGTGACTCTTTGACTGCATCTGTCTTTATTTCACCTTGCATCTTAATTGGCTTCTCTCGCCTCGAAATAGCCAGGATTATCAGGACAAGAAACAAACCGATGCTGGTGAATATTGACAACACATGCATGATCGATGCATCATTCGCAAAAAGCCAATAAACTTGGATGACAGCAAAAACAAGCACCATTCCAGCAAACATAAAATTCGCCCATTTTCTTTTAAAATCAAGTTTTATCACTGGTTACTCCTTATCTCTCGCGGAAAGTAGTTTGCTCACAACTCAACGTCAATGAACTTAAAACCTTTAGTCCCAAATAAGCTTATTCGCACGAATCAGCATTAATCAAACTAAATTAAGCCCAAATCTTCATGAAATAATTGGATTAGCCGCAGTTTCACTAATTCGATTTGCCCAGCCTAAAGCTTCTAACTCTAGATTGGTAAATTCACCCAGGCCTAAAAAGCCGAGTTCAGTAAGAATAGATTGAACCCTATCAATCCCGCCTTTTTCATTTGCTTCAATCAACTCTAATTGCCTGCCTAAACGCCCATCTCGCTGCAATAATGCCTGTCTCATATCCTCCGTCATTCCGAGTTTGCCGACAATCTGGGGCATCTCAATACCCAGTAGCGCATCCAGCAACGATAAAATACCCACCATAAAGGCACGGTCCTGATGGTTCTTGTCATGTGGACGATCCACTTCTGCAATAAGCTCCATCAATTTACCGCGAGTGGCTGCTGTCTGCATCAAGGCATTGGACAAAATTCCATCCGTCTGCTCAGAGGTATAAAGCAGCAACTGAATCCACCGCTGCAATTGTTTCCGACCAAGGATCATAATCGCATGCTTAATAGAATTGATCCTTTGCGGCAAACCAGAAGCCACCGAATTCACCATTCGCAGCAAGTTATAACTTAAACCTGGTTGATACTTGAACTCCTTCTCAACATCCTCAACATCGCTATCGCTCATGACGAGTGTGAGCAATTTCAGCAGGATTAGCTTGGCTGGGTCAGCACGTTTTCCTGTCAAAATCTCTGGTTTTGCAAAATAATAACTTTGAAACATTTGAAAACCCAATTCCATACAATATTTTGCCTGTTCACCGCAATCAACTTTCTCGGCCAGAAGCAGAACTGGCCAATGTTTCAACTTTCCAGCAATACTAACAAGTGCTTTTTTATCCAAAGCAAGTACATTCACTTTTACGATATTAACGATGGGCAATAGCCATTCGGTCTCATCATTAATTTCAGTCACATTGTTAAGCGCCAATTGGTAACCCATTTGTTTCAACTCAATACAACGCTGGATGACCTTATCAGAGATCTTTACGCTCTCCATTATCTCAAGCACGACATGTTCACGGGGAAGCAGGCAGATAACGTCGCTCATTAATAATGAGGTATCTACATTAATGAAGCCACGTTGTTTTCCTAATACATTCTCGATTCCCAATTGACCATATGCATTGACGATTACATTTGCTGTAGCAAGCAAATTATCCGTATCATTAGCATGATCGGATTTTCCCAAATGAAATAGCAATTCGTACGCAACTATATTTTGGTTACAATCAAGAATCGGTTGCCTGCCAAGAAAAAACTCCTTCATCCCTTCCTCCCGTGTAATTCATCAAACGCAACGCATGCGAAATCTATCAGCAATAATTATGTTCTTTAGGTCACCGCTAAAAATTCAGCGTTCTAAACAAGACCAGGCGCGAATAAAAAATATTGACGCAGCGTATGATGGATAGGTAAGGAAGCATTTTTTGTGAGCAACGCCGTATTGCGACGAAACGGGGCAAGCAGGCAAGCCGCAAAGCGGCTGCTCGCAAAATTGGATTTTTAGAGATGCCCTTCTTAGGTACTAACATATACCTTGCCGTCTTTTCAGACGCCAACAAGTGATATGTCGCTATTTGAACTGATTTAATTCCGGCTACCAGGTAGAAATTACTCGATTCTTACCTGCATGTTTTGCTTGATACAATGCTTTATCAGCTCGACTTATCGCTGAATTCTGGTGCTCTCCAAATTCCCGAACGGCCACACCTGCACTAAAAGTAATTTTGATGGCTTGATTTTCAATATGAGGCAAACACTTCTTTGCAAGATTATTCTGCAACCGCCGAATCACCAACATACCTTCTCCCAAGCCGATGTCTGGGAGTAAAACGACAAATTCTTCACCGCCATAGCGAGCAATAATGTCGCTAGGTCGCAACGTCTCCTTAGCAATTGTGACAAGGTGCATTAATGCATTATCACCAAACTGGTGGCCATAATTATCATTAATCTGCTTAAAGTTATCCAGGTCAAGCAACACAACACATAGCGAGGCTTCATTCCGATCTGCACGCGCGGCCTCACGAATAAAAATTTCGTCGAGTCCGCGACGATTGAAAGCACCGGTCATCTGATCTGTATGCACCAATTCTCTTAATTGCTCTAACTCACCTTTCATCAACTCAATTTTTCTCTCTGCATGTTGCATCTGCTCTCGTGCCGCACATACCTCATCACTGAAATGCAGCTCCTTGGTTTCCGATAATACAATATCAAGAATACTGATAATTTCATCAACATCACTCGTGCCTCGTATTTGCTGCGCATAATGCTCTACTTGTTTGTAATACGCATCGGAATCAATCAAAGGCTTTTTATTTTTTGTCATAATCGGGTCTCTTATGGTATCTGCTGACTTGACTAACCGTAATCGTCTCCTCTCTTTTGCAACTTGCATAACATATTCTCCTCAAATAGCACGACATAAATGGCCAGCTGTCTGGATAGGGAGTAATTCGTTGGATTGCGAAGGAGAACCCATATCGGTATAGCCTGCCATGCGAGTAAATTAGCAGAATTAAGACTAAATGATCGATGGAATAAATGGAGAAATTGCCGCTATTTATAGGGCAATAAAAGATGTTAGAAGATTGGAACTGGAGTTACTGCTTTCCTGGCGCTACAACTATCTGATTCTTACCGCTATTTTTAGCCTTATACAATGCTTCATCCGCCCGCATGATAATACTTTCCTGCGAGTCATCTGGATGATATTCAGCAATGCCCGCACTAAATGTAATTAATAGCCGTTTATTATCATGCAGAAAAAATTGCTTAGTCAGCATACGTCTCGCCCTTGATATGACTAATACCGCTTCATCGATGTTGGCATCAGGTAATAAAATGACGAACTCCTCTCCACCAAAACGGGCCACAATATCATGCGGCCGGGTCGTTTCCTTAACGGCTTCAACCAGGTAAATAAGTGCGTCATCCCCAACTTTATGCCCGTGCGTATCATTGAGTAACTTAAAGTTATCAATATCAAGTAAAGCAAAACACAAGGGCTTCTGCTCTCGTCTGGCACGTGCTGATTCACGTTCAAATGCGCTGTCCAGACCCCGCCGATTCAGAATGCCCGTCAAGTGATCTTCGTGAACTTTATCGCCCATTTCCAACAGCTCAGATTCCAATTGATTGATCTTGCTCTGAGCAACTTCAACCTCTGCACGTGCCGCCAGAAAATCATTGCGGGAATTAAAAACACTTACCTGCATCTGTTTCGTTTCATTTAATATTTCAGTAAGCAATTGGTTCAAAGATGGAGTATCTTCAGTTTGATTAATCCTCACTGTATAACTTTCAATCTTGTCATGATAATCACCGGTCGAGTCAGTCAGCTCCTCGACATTATCTATCAGACACACCACCATTTGCCTCAAGCTTTCTTTAGCCTCACCCAAGCTGCGCTTAATCAGATCTTGCTTATTGATTATTTTCTCTAAATGATACTCAGCCTGTTCGACAACCTGTAAGTCGAGCTGATTTGACATGGTTTGTCGAAGCATCGTAATCTGACTTTGTATCCATTGGTCATCCGCAAACAATTTTCCGGTACTATCCACGAGTAAATTAAATAATCGTAGCAACCGTTGTTGCCGCAGCATGGCACTATTCTCACCAAGCGACTTAATCTTGTCACCAAATTGTTTAGCGTGAGAAATAAACTCAGTTAATTCATATTCATCCTTAATTAACCGCACTCGACATGCCAGAGACCTGGCTTCTTCACTTATTGCAGTATCATCCAGCTGCAGGGTTGCAATATGTTCCAATATTTCAGCAAGCAGCGCTTTCAATTGGTCTGAGAAATTCGCAACCACGGTAGTCTGATTTGGAATCTCTTGACTACAAACTACAGGTCGTGAAGTAGCGTTAACTGTTCTAACTTCGGGCAAAAGATTATCTTTCACCTCAATTCCAACCGGTTCTTTGTCAGTGGATGTCGGCACAACCCAGGAATCAACTAACGCCAACAATTTACTATTTAACTTCGCTGAATTTGTGGAATATTTAGTAAGCACCCGATTCAAGCCATCTCGTTTTTGGGCAATAGTCAGTTTGCTGCGGGTGGTCTCAAGCTGTTTTAATAGCGTAGCAATGGTCTCTCCCCATGCAATATTTGGCATGGGTGAAGTACTATTTGATTCGGCCTGATCTATAAACGCAATCTTGATTAAATTCACCAAGGTCGCTTTATATTTATGCCAGTTTTTCTCATTAGCGGCCAATTCCAGCTCCTGAGCACAATCAACCAGTTCCTGTGTATTACGAGGAAGTTCGGTTATCAAGTCAAAGAGTACTTTGGTCACACCCGCATCAATCGGATTAACAGAGATGCCCGCTCTTTCATTATATAGCTGACGGTAATTATCGGGTGTTGGCGGCATCTTGCGCGCCGCTAACTGCTGCAGCGTGACACGGGCAATAATAGATGGATCAGAAGCTTTACTCATATTTCATCAAAGTAATGACAGCAGTAGCAGGATTAAAAAAAGAAAAATGGCAGATCCAATTCAAAACCTTAGTCTACTTCACGGGAAGCCGCCAATTAATTCATCGTAAAACTAACTCTGGTTTGGAACCCCGCCCTTCAGGGCGGTACGAAGGTTGAAATCCCCGGCCTGAAGGCCTGTGCTAATTAGTTGCTAACCAATATTCCGAGCTAATTCTTCCACCTCATCACGGCTAATCAGGATTCCTGGCAAGGAAAACATCGCAAGCTATCGTAACTAATCGACCAGTTTATTTTTAATAGCGTAACGGATTAATTCAGAATTATTAGTGAGCTTAAGCTTTTCCAAGAGTCTTGCACGGTAAACACTGACAGTTTTGGGGCTGAGAAACATCTCCGCAGAGATATCTGCCAGTGTTTTTCCGTCTGCTATATGACATAAAGTCTGGAATTCACGATCAGACAAACTGGCGTAGAGTGGCTGCTCAGTGTCTGTCCCAATCGCATTAGCAAGTTCCTGAGCTACCGCTGGACTTACATATTTATCACCACCAGCTACCTGGCGTATTGCCGTTACCAGCTGAGCTGGCGCACTTTGCTTGTTCAAATAGCCAGCGGCGCCTGCTTTCAATGCACGTACCGCAAATTCATGCTCAGTATGCATACTGAGCATGAGAATCGCTAAATTTGGTTGATCTTTTTTAATTTGCTTGAGGACTTCGATTCCATTTCTATCCGGCAATGAAATATCCAGCAGCATGACATCAAAAATCTTCTGGCGCGCAATCTTGATCGCCTGGAATCCAGTTTCCGCCTCGCCCATAACCTTAATGTCAGTGGTTTCGCTGATTATCTGTCTTAAACCTTGGCGAACAATGGCATGATCGTCAGCAATCATGATACGTATCATCGATATCCCCTGGATACTCAATACTATGAAACTTTTGTTTTCAAACCAAGTTTTTCTGTCGACGCTGGCAAGTCTTTTAATAAGTCTCCCGAGCCAACCATTTGAGCAGCATAGCTCTTTATATCACTGACCGGGATACAAAGCGTCACTTTTGTTCCTTTACCAGGCAGCCCGGAAATATTAAAGTTCCCTTTCAATTGCTGACAACGTTCACTCATTCCTCTGATACCAAATGAATCTTGTTTCTTTATATCTGAATCCTTGATGCCACGACCATTATCAACAACTTCCAGAAACATGAGTCCATCCATTTCATCCAGTTTAACTTGAATACGTGAAGCATTCGCATGTTTCGAAATATTAGTCAATGTTTCCTGGAAAATCCGAAAAATCGCGACTGACAAATCCGAATCCAGCAATATATCTTCGCCAGCACAGGAAACCAAACAAGAAATGCCCGTTCGACCTGAGAATTCCTGCGCTTGCCAGCGGATAGCGGCAACGATGCCAAAGTCCAGTATTCCTGGTCGCAAATCCAATGAAATTCTACGTGTACTATCAATCACCCGATCCACTAAACCTTCGATCGATTTTGCCTTTTTTTGATAAAAACCAGGGAGTCTCGTTTTATCATCCATACAAGGCAGTAATTCACATTTGATGGCGGTTAATGTGCCGCCAATATCATCATGAATTTCACGCGCAATATAGGCACGTTCATGTTCCTTGACTTTCTGCAGATAGGATGAAAGCTCGGCCAGTTGTTCTCGAGAACGTGTGATTTCACTCTCAGCCAACTTATTTCGGGTGATATTGATCATAATACCATCCCACAGTGTCGCGCCACGCGCTGTTCGTCGCGGGGTTGCACGCAAACTGATCCACTTTGTGTCGACATCACCTTTAACCTGTATACGACCCTCCCAATTCCAGGTCGTAAGGTATTTAACAGATGCCGCCATTAATCGATCAAAAATCTTTTTATCTTCAGGCAAAATTAATTCAGGAAAAAGCGTTGGGTTATTCATTAGTATCGAGGGTGTCAAGCCCAGTAAAGTAACAGAGCTATCACTCACATAAGGAAAGCTGATTTCGCTATTCTCTACTAATAACAACTGAAAGACGACGCTGGGCAGATTAGCGGTAAGCGCCCGGAAACGGGCTTCACTTTTTTGTAATGCGGATTGTGTCTGGTTAAATCGTTGGGAATTTTTAACTTCTCTCAGACTACGCCGAATCGCTGGAACTAATCTGGCCATGTTAGTCTTCATCACATAATCATGCGCCCCCATTTCCATCAAGGCGCCCGCAGCCTCTTCACCGACATGACGGGACAAAACAATAAACGGAACATTCAGGCCATATCTTGCCAGCACTGACAACACTTCCTTCGCATCGGAATCCGGTAAATTATAATCCGACAAAACGACATCCCAGTCACTGTCTTCCAGCGCCTTATGCAGTGCATTAATCGTCGCGACACGCAGACAATCAAAGTGCAGCCCCCCTTCCTGGAGAACATGCTGAACCTGCGCCGCATCTTCAGCATAGCCCTCAACCATCAGTATGTTCAACCTTTTTATTCCCACTTTCTTCAGCCCTTCAACATTTGCACGAGGTTTATTTCCCGAATAAGCGTCTCATTTTACAAGATATTTTCAATGGAAAGAAGCACTTTCTAGCGCGAGTTCATCCAGTGAATTAACCCATTAACCAATCAACGACTAAACCAGGCGAAATTTCTTCAGCTTAGTGCGCAGAAAAATAGCTTGCGATAAGGTACCTCCGCGCGGAAATGAAAAGCTCTCTTTCTTAGCCCGGATATTGCATGAATTCGCACGATGATCACGCATGATATTGGTTTCACAAGGGATTTTTCGAAGAAACGGTGTAGTTATTCATACACCTGACTGAGACAAATTCCTTGTGGAATCAAGAGACCAGTGAGGGCGCGTGCAATTCATGGTGCCCTCATGCAATATCCGGGTTAGTTAGCTTACCCATGTAACGCTTATTCACCTGAAGATAGAATAAGTGAGGTACCCGGATGAATCATAACGGCTAAACTTTCTAAAATATAGTCCGATAACAGAACTCAACAGCGGTTCATTTCCCTCCCGGATTGCAGGGCAGAGCCAAAGTCAAAGGCAGAAATGCCGGAAGTAAAATACTTAACCAAGGAGAACCCAAATGCCACAAATTATAAATTCCAATGTTGCATCATTGACTGCACAACGTAACCTCAATATGTCTCAATCATCACTGAATACCTCATTGGAGCGTTTATCCTCGGGTATGAGAATCAACAGTGCCAAGGATGATGCGGCGGGTTTGGCCATTTCTGAAAGAATGACCTCACAAATCCGCGGATTAAATCAGGCGGCACGTAACGCCAACGACGGTATCTCGCTGGCGCAAACCGCTGAAGGCGCGCTGGGCGAGATTGGCAACAACTTGCAGCGCATACGTGAGCTGGCGGTACAGTCATCCAATGCATCCAACAGTGCCAGTGATCGTGCTTCACTACAAGCGGAAGCGGCGCAATTAACCGCAGAGATTACCCGGGTTGCCGGCCAGACTCAGTTTAACGGCTTAAACTTACTGGATGGCTCATTCCTTAACCAGAGTTTCCAGGTTGGCGCCAATGCCAACCAGACCATTGATATTACCTCCATTGCCGATGCGCGTGCCACTGCACTGGGCAGCAATCTATTGAGCACTGGTGGAACTGCTATGGGGACTGCCACAGCAGTAGCTGCTGCTGTGGCAGCTAACGGCGTGGCTAGTGAGACTGATTTGGTACTCACCAATAATAAAGGAGCAACGGGTAACATTGCTTATGCGGCAGGTGCTGATGCAAAAACGATCGCAGCCGCCATTAACACGGCCGGTTCCAGCATTGGCATCGCTGCAACCGCCTCGAATAGCGCCACCCTGGGCAACGTGGCGAGTGCCGGTACTATTTCCATGACGTTAAATGGCAATTCAGTCTCTGCGGTCGTGGCTGACAACGCTGATTTAAGCAGCCTGGCTGCGGCCATTAATGGCGCCCAATCACTGACCGGGGTCACCGCTTCCTTTGCATCAACCAGTGATAAATCAGTCATTACCCTGAGCACCACAGATGGCAGAGATATCACGGTGGTGGATTTCAACAATTCAGGCACAACCAAAACAGCCGATATCGTTGCTGGAGTAACCACAAGAACTCTAACAGGTGGTACAGCATCAGATTCAACTACGCTAACCGGCACGGTCGAAATAGCCAGTACCCAAGGCCGGGTGGTTGCCGGGAATTCAAATGCGGATGTGTTTACTGCCACAGCCAGTGCCTTTAATTCTGTTGCAACGATGGATATTTCGTCTGCTGCTAACGCGCAGACAGCCATTGCGACACTGGATGCGGCTTTAAACGCCATCAATAGTTCGCGTGGCGATCTGGGCGCGATTCAGAACCGTTTCACCTCAACCATCGCAAATCTACAAAGGACTTCAGAGAATCTGACCGCCTCACGTAGTCGGATTCAAGATGCTGACTTTGCTGCTGAAACTGCCAACATGACCCGTGGCCAGATTCTACAGCAGGCAGGCGTGGCAATTTTGGCGCAAGCTAATTCACTGCCCAATAATGTGCTTTCACTGTTACGTTAAGAGCGGCGATAAGGATGCAATGATGAACGCGAAGTGATCGGAAGGGTCGCTTCGCGTTCACATTCAAACACTAAGGAGTCATGACATGACGATTAATCAAATAATGGGATCGAACGGCCTGGCCAAGCCTTCATCGACTCCGATAGAGGCGCAGAGATTGCAGGCACCACTGGCAACCAATGCAACGCCAATACCCGCAGCGACATCACCACAGAAAATTGCCGCAGAATCAATCCCGGATGATGAACAGGTACAGCAGGCAGTGGATCAGATCAAAGGCGCCATTAATAAATTAACCCAGGACTTGAGATTTTCTATTGATGAAGAGACGGGTAAAACAGTGGTCAAGATTCTGGATTCCCGGACACAGGAAGTAATCCGTCAATTTCCGACGGAAGAAGCCCTATCCATCGCACGCACACTGGATAAGGTACAAGGCTTATTGTTTAACGATAAAGCCTGATCAAAGTAACAATAAACCAACTAACGCTAACGGCGGGATTAAAAAATGCTTTCTTCACCAGGGATCGGCTCCGGATTGGATGTCAAAGGCATCGTCAGCCAATTAATGGCCATAGAACGTCGGCCACTGGCGTCGCTGGATAATAAGGAAGCCAGACAACAAGCACAGCTGACTGCTTTCGGTAGCTTGAAAGGCGCTTTATCTTCATTTCAAAGTAGTGTTGCCGCACTCGCCGGTCCAGCAAAGTTTTCTGCGATTTCAGCGAACCTGGCTGATTCCACCTTGGCTACCGTTGCCACATCTTCAGCAGCAGCAACCGGAAATTACTCCGTCGAAGTACAAACACTGGCGCAAGCACAAAAAATAAAATCCAGTAATTTTGTGGATACAACCGCCACAGTCGGCAGTGGCACACTGACGATCCAGTTTGGCACCTACAGCGGTGTCGGCGGCACCTTTACCCTCAACCCGGATAAAGCATCACAATCGATTACCATTGCAGCCGGCGAATCATCACTTGCCGGTGTTCGCACGGCAATTAATGCCGCTGATGTTGGCGTATCAGCCAGCATCGTTAATGATGGCAGCGGCGATCGATTAGTCATTACTTCAAAAGATACCGGCCTGAGTAATGCCTTAAAAATTACCGTCACCGATGACGATGCAAACAATATTGATAACGCCGGGCTATCACAACTCGCTTATGATATATCCTCAGGTGGTACTGCTAATCTTACGGAAACGGTCGCCGCAAGCAACGCCACACTAATAATAGACGGCATTACGGTCAGCAAAGCATCCAATATCGTCAGCGATGCAATTCAAGGCGTCACGCTGAAATTACTTAAAACAAATACGGGCAGCGCGACAACCCTGTCAGTTGCACGTGATGCATCCAGTGTCCAGGCGTCGATACAATCTTTTGTTAAGGCCTTTAACGATCTTGGTAAAACGATTACCGATTTGTCGCAATTTGATGCCGCAAGTAAACGGGCATCGATATTAACCGGTGACTCCACCTTACGATCAATCCAATCTCAACTGCGTGGTGTATTCAATACACCACTATCAGCAACGAGAGGCGGCTTAACTACGCTGTCAGAAATAGGTCTTACTTTTCAATCAGATGGAAAACTAAAACTGGACTCGAGCAAATTAAGTACTGTTCTGGCTGATTCGACTAAGGATGTAGCTACCCTCTTCGCCTCAATCGGCAAGCCAGATGACAGTTTAGTCTCATTTGTCAGCGCCACATCAGAAACACAGGATGGCGAGTATTTTTTAAATATCAGCCAGCTTGCCACCCAGGGAACGGCTATTGGTAATGCGGCTGCGGCACTGACGATAAACGCCAGTGTTAATGACACCCTTAATTTAACGATTGAAGGTGTGAGTGCCAGCATTACACTTGCTGCGGGCACCTACACTGCTGACTCACTTGCGGCTGAAATACAATCAAAAATTAAAGGTGCATCGGCACTTTCAGCAGCGGGTATTAATGTATCGGTTACGCAGTCAGCCGGCGTACTTAACATCACCTCTGATCGGTATGGCTCTGAATCAACCGTATCTATCACCGGCGGAACTGGCAAACTCGATTTATTCGGCACCCCCATTGAGACAGCGGGAGTTAATGTTGCTGGCACCATTGGTGGCGTCAACGCAACAGGCTCAGGTCAAACACTGCTAGGCGCAGGAAGTAATAGCGGCCTTGTATTGGAGATAACAGGGGGTGCAACCGGCCTTCGTGGCAGCGTCGACTTTGCTCACGGATTCGCCTTTAAGCTGGATAAACTGGTCGCGAACATGCTGGAAAATGACAGTCTGATTGACAGTCGCATTGATGGCATCAACGCGACTATCAAGGATATTAGTACCCAGCGGGATTCAGTCAATCGACGACTGGTCGATGTAGAAAGACGCATGCGCGCGCAATTTTCCGCGCTCGATTCAATGATTTCCAGTATGAGCCAGACCAGTAATTTTTTACAGCAACAATTATCAAATCTATCTACCAGTGGAAGGTAAATAGTGTTAGCCAGTATTCACAGTCTGGTTTGCAAAAACCAAACTTCTAAAATAATCCAGAGAATCAGGAGAAAAAAATGTTTGCTGTAATGAGTCCAATATCTGCCTATCAACGTACAGGCGTTGAAACCGGTGTCGAATCAGCCAATCCCCACAAACTGATACTCATGTTGTTTGAAGGCGCACAACAAGCACTGGCAAATGCAAAACTACATATACGTCATAATGAAATTGCACAAAAAGGACTCATGATTTCTAAAGCCATCATGATCATAGACCATGGTCTCAAAGCCAGTCTCGATATGAATGCGGGTGGCGATATAGCACCCAAACTTTTTAGTCTTTATGAATATATGACCCATCGCCTGTTAACGGCGAATCTCAAAAATGACATTGAAATAATCAATGAAGTTAATGGATTGTTATCTCAATTACATGAGGCATGGGAATCGATTGATGACAATAATATTACAAAACTTATGCCGCAAACAACCGCAAACTGAAGCAAAAATATATTCTTAAAATAAACCAACGAAGCGATAAATAACTATGGATAACACACAGACAATTAACACCTATGAGGCAATACTAAGCGCTACCGACAAGATGTTGGCAGCTGCGCAGAACAATGAATGGGAAGAATTGATAAACCTGGAAAAAGAATGCAAGAAACTGACAGACAAACTTATTTCTAATAACTCTGAAAATATATTAAATAATGAGTTGCAGCAAAAGAAAGTTAAAATCATTCATCAGGTATTAGCCAATGACGCAAAAATTAGAACAATAACAGAACCTTGGATGATGCAGTTGCAAAATATTTTGCATGTCACCCAGTGTGAACGCAATCTGCAACAAACCTATCAATCGGTTAATACTGCATAAGATACATTAAAACCCGGAACACAATTCCAGGTTTTAATGTTAATCAAAGCCATTAACAGAGAAAAATATGGTAATGATTCCAACTATAATTAAAACTGATCTGATAACGCCACTCGCACGGATAAGCTCAGTCACGCCCATAACACCCGTTGCACCTGTTCCTGACGCACTCCAATCATCACCAAATTTTGCGCAGGGACAGAAATTTATTGCATTAGTCGAGGCACGCCTGCCTAACGGTAACTCCAGCGTATTAATTGCAGGACAGACATTACAAATGCGCCTTCCTGAAAACATAGTTCCTGGAAGCAAGATGGAACTCGTGTTAGTTGCACGGGAACCTCAATTTAAATTCCTGCTACAAAATAACGCAGCGCCAATCTCTACCAGCCCAATAACCAAATATCCGCTCCAAAATGATAGACCTTCAGATCCCGACAAAAACCCGCAAAATATTAGCACGATGGGACGTCTACTTGGCTCATTGGCACAAGATAACACTAAATCTCCACTATCACAGCTCTCAACTAATACAGCACCCATCCTGACCAGTCCACCCACAAATAATATAGAAATACCTGTTTTATTACAAAAAGGATTAGCTCAAAGTGGTCTATTCTATGAATCTCATCAAGCACAATGGATAACAGGAAAAAAAACAATTGAACAACTGCAACAAGAACCACAAGGTAAATTACCGGTAGCAACAGCGGCCATTTCAGCCTCAATAAATGCAGAGAGCCCTGTTCATGCACAAGCCCTACCCTTAGTGCAACAGCAGCTCACGACACTGGAAACTGGCCACTTAATCTGGCGTGGGGAAATATGGCCGAAACAGCAAATGGAATGGGACATCTCGGAGCATACAGCAGAGGATAATGCACAAGAAAAGAATGAGCCATCATCCCAATGGCAAACGCAACTACGCCTGACACTACCCAAACTGGGGGATGTTACCGCTACGATTATATTTAATTCTCAAGATGTACAGATTAAACTACACACAACAGCAGCTAAGACTGCTGAATTATTGAAAAATAACCAATCGCCACTAACAACCGCCATAGTATCAGCAGGTATGAATATTAAAACTGTAGAAGTGCGCGCAGATGCCAAAGAATAAAACCTGTCAGACAGCGGTAGCATTGACCTATCGTACTGGGCAAGCAGCGCCAATAGTTGTGGCTAAAGGGCGCGGAATTATTGCTGAAGAAATTATTAGAAGAGGCAAGGAATCCGAGGTTTATGTCCATGAATCAGCTGAACTCGTGGCATTACTGATGCAGGTAAACCTGGATGACCGCATTCCACCGCAACTTTATGTAGTGGTAGCTGAATTATTGGCATGGCTCTACCGGCTGGAAAAAGGTAAAGAAATGCCGACAGGGCATTCTGAAACAGCGAACAGATCAAACAAACCGGAGCTTAGCCAATAATGTCTCAATCCAATCAAGCATTACACGAGTCTGAAGCGACTGACTCAGACAAATTAACCGTGGAAGACAGAGATGAGAAATTCCGCATTCATAACCCAATCGATATTCTCTTTATCCTACGCGGGATGATGAAATCAAGGACACTCATCACGCTTTACTTCGATCAGAATAACAGTTTCATTCTGTCATCGGTTCTGGCAGTTGATCCAGAAATCAAGCAAATAATCATAGACTATGGTTGTGATAAGAAATTAAACCGAAAAGCGCTTGACGCAAGAAATCTAACAATCATGACCGCCCAGGCTGAGGTGGAAATCAAATTTACTTGTGACTCGGTTAAGAAAGTGCAATTTGAAGGCAATGATGCTTTCTTGGTCGATTTACCAGAATCTCTAGTACGCCTGCAAAGAAGAGAATTTTTTCGTATTTCCATACCTAAAATCAACCCATTGAAATGTATCGTTCCACTTTCTGATAGTTATGATTCTGATACGGCTGAAGTAACAATATCTGATATCAGTTGTGGCGGTATCGGCATTCTGGACGACCATTCTATTCTGCACGTTGATCGAGAAACGATCTTTAAAGACTGTAAAATCACACTACCTGAGATCGGCACAATCACCACGACCATCCAGATTAAAAGTACTTTTGAAGTCACTCTGCGCAATGGCCTTATGAGTAAACGTGTTGGATGTAAATTTGCCGAACTTCTTCCAGCAAAAAAATTGGCAATGATTCAACGTTACATGGCCAAGCTGGAACGAATGCAAAGACAAGCCAGAGATAACTAAAGGGCACCTCTAAAAATTCAGCGTTCTAAACAAGACCAGGAGTCTGTCGGACTTAAGGTTGATCTACTGCACAAATGGGACAAGCGGTTCATATTACCCTGATTTTTCGTTGCATAGAATGACTATGCGCCTCAAAATCCGGCCAATCTGTCCTCGCTTTCCCACTTTGCTCGCTACGAT
>JAUXRH010000121.1 GCA_030682075.1 Nitrosomonas sp. | reverse complement strand
CGCCAATTAAGCTTGGCAAAGCCAGTGGTTTTGTGTCACGATTCATTGAAGCCTCCGAGTGGTTGGGTTAGTTCGTCAAGCAAACTACATTTTACCACTTTAGAGGCTTCTATTGATTATTAATCAATAACTTGAATGGATTTTCTTCATGAAAATTAACTCCGAAACTTGAGTTGTATAAATATCGGCATTTGGTGGAAAACGCTTTTGCGCGATTAAAACAGTATCGCGCAGTGGCAACACGATATGACAAGCTGAAGAGAAATTACGAAAGTATGGTTGCCATGGCTTGTGGCTATCTATGTGAAATGTCAACAGACCCTAGAAAAAATGCATGGAATGTGCAAATCAGAATTTTCTAATAATCTACTGCCCAATTTTTTGTTGACGATTCCAATAAATAATTACCCCGATCAGGCATAATAAAGCGAGGATAATGATAATGTCGCGTAAATATTCTTTAATTAGCAGTTCATTTTCACCAATGTAGTATCCCAGTAAGGTCAAAACAATAACCCAAATTCCGGCACCCAAACTGGTATAGAAACAGAAAATCGTTAGATTCATTCGTGCGAGGCCTGCAGGCAGTGAAATATACTGACGAATTACCGGAATTAATCGACCCGTGAAAGTGGAAATATGGCCGTGGCGAAAGAAAAAATCTTCCATTCTTAACAGGTCGTCGTCTTTGAACATGACATATTTACCATAATGAAGTAGTAGCGGGCGGCCTAACTTAATTGCCAGATAGTAATTAATTAAGGCACCAACCAAACTGCCAAGAATTCCACATGGAATGACTAGCATGATATGCATTTCACCCTTAAATGCAAGATAACCCGCTGGGATCATTATAATTTCACTTGGAAAAGGTACAAAACTTGATTCCAGCAGCATTAAGATAAAGATTCCGAAATAGCCTAGGCTGCTTACAGTGCTAACAATCCAGTTGATGATATCTTGCAATTACATTGCCTATTTAATGCGTTACAAAATGGGGTAAGAGCTAATACTCTTACCCCTGCCAGTATGTTCAATATATTAAATTATGTAGGTATGAAGAAATTATCAATTGATGGTGGGAAATTAAACCACCGCTTCATCTTGAGGCTTCTTTTCTGGTTTAACAAGATCTTCACGCTTAACACCTAACAACAGGAGAATAGGGCAGGCCACTAAAATTGAAGAATAAATTCCAAAGAGAATACCGATTGTTAATGCTAAAGCAAAATAATAGAGCGTTTCTCCACCAAATAACAACATAGAGACGACGACCATTTGTGTGCTGCCATGGGTGATGATGGTACGAGCCATGGTGCGAGTGATTGCATTATTTATAACCTCAGTAACTGAAGCTCTACGCAATTTGCGAAAATTTTCGCGTACGCGATCAAAAATAACGACTGATTCATTGACTGAATAACCCAGAACCGCAAGTACAGCTGCTAAGACTGTCAATGAGAATTCCCACTGGAAGAAAGCAAAAAAACCAACAATAATGATCACGTCATGTAGATTGGCAATGATACCTGCGACACCAAACTTCCATTCAAATCGTATGGCAAGGTAAGCTACAATGCCCAGCGAAACGAACAGTAGTGCAAGAGCGCCGTTTTCGAGTAATTCCTTGCCAACTTGAGGGCCGACGAATTCAACTCGACGCATTTCGACCGTTTCATCATCTTGTCGCAGTGCAGACATCACAGTTTCTGATAATTGTGCGCTGGATAATTCAGGCTTTAATGGTAACCGTATCAAAACATCACGCGAAGTTCCGAAATTCTGGACTGTGGCGTCTGTCATTTCTAAGCTAACAAGAACGTTTCTTACTCTATTGAGATCAGCAGAATCCTTATAGCTTACCTCTAGAACGGTGCCGCCAGTAAAATCGACGCCAAAATTTAATCCCTTCGTAAAGATAAGGTAACCTGAAAAAGCAAATGTCAATAATGAAATGACAATTGAAATTTTACCCCATCTCATGAAGGGAATATCGCGACTAAACCTAAAAAATTCCATACTTGATTCCCTGTTGATTCTCTATTACTGTTTTAAATGTTTCTTATCGTTAGATTTAACGCTTACTTTCCTAGTTGTTTTCTTTATTTCATTAAGCTTTGTGTCAGTTTTCATGACATTTGTATCTGTACCACTCAATTTATCGTCGGTTCTCTTTAGTGATTTATTCGTAATACCAGATTCAATCTCGGAGTCTTTAGCAATTTTTTTGGAAACGCTGAATTCAATATTTGTTTTTTGAGGTATCCAAACCTGGCCAATGAGGACGCTATCTAATCTGCGGCGGCTACCGTACCTCAGATTCACCATTCCGCGTGAAACGACAATGGCGCTGAAAACTGAGGTCATGATGCCCAAACATAGTACGACGGCAAAACCCTTAACTGGGCCAGAGCCAAATGCGAAAAGTGCAATGCCAGCAATGAGTGTCGTAATGTTGGAATCCAGAATAGTGCCAAAAGCGCGTTCATACCCTGCATAAATTGCCTGCTGCGGGGATATGCCATCACGTAATTCATCTCGTATTCGCTCATTAATGAGCACGTTTGCATCAATTGCCATACCCACGGTCAGCGCCATTGCGGCCATGCCAGGTAGCGTTAAAGTCGCCTGCATTATTGATAGGAGGCCAATTAACAGTAGTAAGTTGACGCTAAGCGCAATGACTGAAATGACGCCAAACGACATATAATAAGCCATGATAAAGATGGCAACAGCGAGAAAACCATAAAGTGTTGAGTTAAATCCTCTGGCAATATTCTCAGCACCAAGGCTTGGTCCGACCGTGCGCTCCTCTATTATCTCCATTGGCGCAGCCAGTGCACCCGCACGCAACAGTAATGAGATATCTCTTGCTTCAATACTGCTCATACGCCCACTGATCTGCACACGCCCACCACCAATCTCTTCACGGATGACCGGTGCGGTTACAACTTCGGTATGGTTTTTTTCTGTCAGCAGAATCGCCATACGTTTGCCAACATTTTCTCGTGTCAGCGTTCTGAAAATGCGTGAACCATTATTATCCAGACTGATATATACGGCTGGTTGATTGTCCATATCAAATCCAGGTTGGGCATCTGTAATACGTTCACCCGTTAAAAGCACTTGTTTGTTAACCAGTAGTGGGCTGCCACCACGTTCTTCATAAAGTTCAGTGCCAAATGGGATTTGTCCTCGGAGTGCAGCGTCGAGGTCACGATCATCATCAACCATACGTATTTCTAAAGTCGCCGTACGTCCAAGAATATCTTTTGCTTTTGCCGTGTCTTGTACGCCAGGCAATTGCACGATCACACGATCAATGCCTGCTTTTTGAATGATAGGCTCAGCGACACCCAGTTCATTAATACGATTACGCAGTGTGGTGATATTCTGCTGTACAGCAGAATCCTGCATGCCAGTTTGTGCTTCTGACTTAATACTGGCGATGAGGTGAAATCTTGTATTAACTTTTTCTTCGCGCAGGTTTAGGTCAGAAAAAGTTTCATTGAGTTCAGTCCTTGCCTTGGCACGAGACTCAACATCCCGGAATTTGAGTGTTATTTGAGAACCTTGTCTCTCAAGTCCAGTATATGAAATTCTTTTTTCACGCAGATTACTGCGTATATCAACACTATAGCGATCAAGCGATTTGGAGATTGCACCATCCATATCTACTTGCAGCATAAAATGTACGCCGCCACGCAAGTCAAGTCCCAGATACATTGGCAATGCTCCAATACTTGTCAGCCATTGAGGGGAATTGGGCAGTAGGTTTAGCGCGATAATATAATCATTACCAAGTGATGATTGCAGGAGATCCCTGGCTCTCATTTGAATATCCGTATCATCAAAGCGAGCCTTGATGCTTCCTGCATCAAGAAATATTCCACTGGCAGTTAGGTTAGCTTCTTTCAGCACATCTTCCACTTTTTGTAGAAGTGCGGTATCAGTACTAGCGGTAATTCGTGATGGAGAAATCTGTACTGCAGGTGATTCGCCATAAAAATTGGGCAAAGTGAAGAGCAGTCCTAGCAGAAGTGAAACCGCGATAATCAGATATTTCCAAAGCGGGTAGCGGTTCATGGTTTTAGATTCAATAAATTAGTTGTAAAAGAGCAAAGAATGGGGTAACGCAGCAATACCCGCCTTTGCTATAGGGCGCCTCTAAATTCCAATTTCCGTCGTAATATAGCGTTACTCAAAAATTTTTCACTAACATATCAATCGTATGCTGTGCTCACATTTTTTGATCGCGCCTTGTCTTGCCTTGAAACTTGAATTTTTAGGGGCGCCCTGTAGTTAATTAGTCTTTTTCCTTATTTTTTGGAGCTTCGCTTTCGTTATTTTCTGAAGCATCATCACTATCTTTTTCTGTCTTGCTTTCTGGTGCTTCACTGGCCTTCGGTGATTTAGTGGCTTTCTGTTGTTTGCCACTTTTTGCTGGTGCGATATCTCTGAGTGTCCCCTTTGGGAGTAGTGTTTGAACCGCCGTTTTGACTACTGTTACTTCAACACCCGGTGCTATTTCAACAATTACATAGCTTTCGCTGACATTGGTAATCTTACCCAACTCACCCCCACTGGTGATAATTTCATCGCCTCTCTGCAGTGCTGCGATCATTAATTTCTGTTCTTTCGCACGTTTGGATTGAGGGCGAATTAGCAAGAAGTAAAAAATAACAAAAATACCAATTAACGGTAATAATGTCATAAAACTACCTTCAGATTGCGCCGGCGCTGCAGCTTGGGCGAAGGCTTCACTAATCAGCATAATATTTTTCTCCAAATTCTTCAGTTAAAAAGGCTATATATTAGCATGATGCGGGTTACGCTTGAAATTCTCGTGCATATTCTTCAAATTTTCCGGCTTCGATTGCGCTACGGATTTCAGACATTAACTGTTGGTAATAATACAAATTATGTATCGTATTAAGGTGTGCGCCAAGAATTTCATTAATGCGTTGCAAGTGATGCAGGTAGGCGCGGGTAAAGTGACGACAAGTATAGCAACTGCATTCATCATCGGGTGGTGCAGTATCCAGGCGGTATTGACTGTTACGTAACTTGACAATACCATTTCGCGTATATAGCCAGCCATTACGTGCATTGCGCGTGGGCAGCACGCAATCAAACATGTCGATACCTTGCGCCACCGCATTGATGATATCTGCGGGTGTCCCAACACCCATCAGATAACGAGGTTTGTCAGCAGGTAACAAAGGCGCCGTGTGTTTCAGAATACGTTGCATGTCTACCTTAGGTTCACCAACCGAAAGTCCGCCGATTGCATAGCCATCAAAACCAATCGATTGTAATCCAACAAAAGACAGATCGCGTAGATGTTCATGCATCCCACCCTGAATAATTCCAAATAAGGCATTAGAATTGCCCTCATGTGCCTGTTTTGAGCGCTCTGCCCAACGTAGGCTCAGTTCCATAGACGTACGTGCAGTCGCTTCATCAGCCGGATAGGGTGTGCACTCATCGAATATCATCACAATATCAGAATTGAGTTTGTGCTGAATTTTCATGGATTCCTCAGGTGTGAGGAAACAGTTATCGCCATTCACCGGCGACCTGAATTTAACGCCTTCTTCAGTAATTTTGCGTAGCTTGCCCAAACTAAAAACCTGAAAACCACCGGAGTCAGTCAAGATCGGCTTATGCCAGCCCATGAAATCATGCAAACCGCCATGTGCTTCAATAGCCGCCATACCAGGTCGTAGCCACAGGTGAAAGGTGTTGCCAAGCACGATAGGCGCATTAATCGCCTGCAAATCAACTGGAGACATGGCTTTGACCGCGCCATATGTCCCGACCGGCATAAAAGCAGGGGTTTCTACTGCACCGTGGTTTAGTGCCACTGTGCCACGACGAGCCTGTCCATCATGACAGTGCAATTGAAATTTCATGATTTTTTCTCGATGAGCATGGCATCACCATAACTAAAAAAACGATAACGCCGTGCTACTGCATGTTGATAAGCACGCCGAATATTTTCCACGCCACCAAAGGCAGATACCAGCATCAGCAATGTAGATTGTGGTAAATGAAAATTGGTTAGTAATCGTTCAACAACACGTAAGCGATAACCCGGAGCAATAAAAATATTCGTGTCGCCGTAGCCTGGTTTTAATACACCATCATTCATTGCAGCGGAAGCTTCCAAAGCACGCAGAGAAGTGGTGCCCACAGCCATAATTCGGCCACCCGTGGTTTTGGCATGTTGGATAACATGGATTGTTTCTGCTGGGATATGAAAAGTCTCGCTATGCATTGCATGATCAGTAATGTTATCGACGCGTACGGGTTGAAACGTTCCGGCACCAACATGTAATGTTACATAGGCGATGACGACACCCATATCGCGTAATTTTGCCAGCATGGTTTCGTCAAAATGCAGACCAGCCGTCGGCGCGGCAACTGCGCCAATATTTCTTGCATAAACAGTCTGGTAGCGAGTTTCATCAACGGGTGTTACTTGGCGGGAGATATAGGGCGGCAGAGGCAAACTGCCGTATTGCTCAAGTAATTCAATGGCTGTTTTTTCATGTTCAAAATGTAACGTATAAATATCATGCTCACGTGCAATGATGAAGGTTGGAATGGTATTGGCGAGTAACAATTGGCTACCGAGTCTGGGTGCATGACTGGCGCGGATTACCGCTTGAACATGCTGATCATCCAATACTCGCGCTACCATTATTTCTACCTTACCACCACTACTTTTTTTGCCAAATAATCGTGCTTTGATTACGCGCGTATCGTTAAATACCATTACATCACCTGAGCGCAGATAGTTTGGTAAGTCAGTAAATAGCGAATCTTCAAAGTTATCGTTAGACCCATCGAGATATAGCATCTGGCTGCCAGTGCGTTGTTCACTGGGAAACTGTGCGATTAATTCAGTAGGCAAATCAAAATCAAAATCCCGTGTTCTCATCATTCGTATTATACTTGTGAACGGAGTATTCGCCCATATAGGTTGCTGTGTCGGTTAAATTCGGTGATAATCTCCGTTCCCTTGATTTTATGAAAGGCAATGGGAAGATTTGCCGGGATGGCGGAATTGGTAGACGCACGGGATTCAAAATCCCGCGATGGTGACATCATGGGGGTTCGATTCCCCCTCCCGGCACCAAACAAGCGTTTCAGATAGTTTCATTCAGTATCAAATCCCTTGAGTTTACTTGCTTTCAGTAAGAATTGATGTTTCAGATAGTATCATAAGGATTCACTGAATACCATAAAAAAGATGGTATCATTGATGGCATATAACCCTACTTGATACCATATACCATCATGCTCACAGATACCGCAATACGTAAGGCTTTGCCTGCTGCTAAACCATATAAATTAACTGATGGCCATGGCTTGTATTTACTAGTAACCGCCACATCCAAATATTGGCGTGTGAATTATCGGTTCAGGGGTAAGCAGAAAACCCTGGCCCTTGGCGTTTATCCGGGAACTTCCCTTGCTGATGCCAGAAAGAAGCGTGACGAAGCGCGCGCATTGCTGGTTAACGATGCTGATCCAAGCCACGCCAAACAAGCAAACAGACTGGCTAAAAAAGTCTCATGTGAAAATACGTTCGAGGTTATCGCTCTTGAGTGGCACATCAAACAATCAGCGACCTGGGCGGAAACGACTAGCGCGAATGTCAAGCGATGCCTTGAGGTGGATATATTTCCATGGTTAGGCGATCGGCCTATTCAAGGGATAACCGCGCCTGAATTGCTTACAGTGCTGCGTAAGATTGAAAGCCGTGGAGCGCACGAGAAAGCACAGCGGACACGGGAATATGTTGGGCGTGTGTTTCGATACGCCATTCAAACCGGACGCGCTGAACGCGACCCCAGCGGGGATTTA
>JAUXRH010000119.1 GCA_030682075.1 Nitrosomonas sp. | reverse complement strand
GCAATATGCCACTTGCGTCACGCCACTCTTTTGCCACGCTTCGATATGAATTCGTCGCGTTTCTGATAATGACATCGTTCCTCCTCGCAAAAAAGTTTGAGGATAGCGATGATGTGTCAGGGTGTTAATGTGGAAGGAGCGAAGGCTTACCCTTAATAAACAAATTTTGCGACAAAATCCTCTCGGACAGCATTGAGGGCACCTCTAAAAATTCAGAATTCCAAACAAAACCAGGCGCGAATAAAAAATGTTGACGCAGCATAGGATTGATAGGTAAGGAAACATTTTTTGCGAGCAACGAAGTATGGTGACGAAACGGGGTAAGCAGGCAAGCCGCAAAGCGGCTGCTCGCAAAATTGGATTTTTAGAGGTGCCCTTGAGAAATATTAAACAATACTGAGTTTACAATTTCGCACCCAATCCCGGTATGCCGATTCGCTGTATATGGATCGCATTGTTTCCTTCTTGGTAAGCGAGTAATTCACCTTCTTTTTGCCAGATACGGAACGCCAGGGCGTAGGATAATACCCGTATCGGATAGTCGCGCGGCAGTGTTTGTAAATAAGGCTGAATGGTGGTGAAATCGGAAGCGCCATATTGCTGCATGATCAAGCGCAGACCTCCGTTAGCAGGGCCGATGTTATAGGCCAACAGAGCTAAAAACAGATCGTTTTTCATTTCGGCTAAGTAGTGTTTGAATGTAGCTGCGGCGACAAAGGCGTTGTGCCGGGGATTTTCCAGATCGATCTTTCCGGCCCCCAGTCGTTTAAGTGCCTGAGCTATGACTGTTTCCGGGACTCTGGTAATCTGGAATAAGCCGCGTCCACCGTCAATGCTGTCTCTCGGGATGAAGGACGATTCTGTTGCCGCTATACCCTTTAACAGATTGATATCGACATTGAAAGACTTGGCGGCGTCTTCGATGGCCTGTTGGTATTCCTGAGACCGGTCAACCATTTTTTGCAGCTGTGTTGAATCATGCCTGCGATAAGCCGCATATACTTGATGCGAAATTGTCACGCGACTTGCTTCTTCCTTACCTCCAACCAGCATGCGGAAATTACCGTAAACCGGCGTGAATTGGTCGTGAGTGACAAACAATGCGATCAGCAAAGCAAGTGACAGGGATAGGATCGGAGTCAAGCATTCAGAATGAAGTCGCAGCCATTTCCTTAGCTTCCACCAACCAATGAGAAAAAAGGAAGTGGCCAGTATCAATACCAATACGCCGATTGCGAACGGTAGCAGGTTACCGAAAAAACTGGTACCTGAGAACCGACTGGCGGAATGGCCTAGCAGTATCATGATAACCAAAATCGCTGTAATGCCTAAGCATAGGATTTCCAGGCCTATCAGCAATAATTTCCGATTGAATTCTCCAGGCTGGTTTTTTTTCAGCCGTTTCCGAGGCATGCCTTTGCCAATGGGCGCTGCCGGGTTACGCCTGCGTTTGGCTTTCGGCTTTACATTATCAGGCTCTGGACTGCTGAGGTTGGCCGATTTATTCATTGGAGCCACTTGCAAAATTATCCAACGGCAAGCGGAATAAGTTAATAAATACCCCTGACAAGCCGGTTTTTTGAGTTGAGTAGATGGCTCACTATTAGGCCATTTGCTCAGTTATTCTGTCGTTTTTGTAAAAATCAGGGCATAGCTGTCCCCACAATCCATAAATTTACCTTGTTATAGGGCACCTCTAAAAATCCAATTTTGCGAGCAGCCGCTTTGCGGCTTGCCTGCTTACCCCGTTTCGTCACCATACTTCGTTGCTCACAAAAAATGTTTCCTTACCTATCAATCCTATGCTGCGTCAATATTTTTTATTCGCGCCTGGTCTTGTTTAGAACTCTGAATTTTTAGCGTAGTAATCGGCCTTCGACCGCAAGGCGTCAGGAAGAAACATGATGAAGTGAGTAAAACAGATCTTTTCTATTTTTTATAATCAGTAACTTATAATTGTTTCTTGAAAGAGGTGCCCTGATAATTTCAACTAACACCTGGTCAGACCCAGTCGGAAAACTCGATGACGCTACCGATGGTCGTAATCGCTTCGTTACTTTGGGCGATATTAACTGCCAGCCAGTCACGATTCAGTGAACCGTTCTCGAATTGCACTAAATAGCCATTGAGCTCGCCTGTCGTCGCTTGTCGTTGTAACGTATTCTGAAAGAGTGTTTGAATATATTCACTATCACTCAATAGATCAAAATCCGCCTGATGATGGAACCAGTTAAAAAACACGTCCGGTTCAACCTTGTCTGCCAACGCCTGACGTCCAATCTGCCATTCTTCAACGGTTGCATTGCGGTTAAGGAAGGTATGGACAACACGGGCCAGGATACCTTCAACCCGGTCATGTGCAAACACCACCATATCACCACTGTCAAACGCGATCGCCTCGGCATTTATCAGGCTGAGCATGGCGCCATCACTCAAATTCGTTATTTCCAGCGCATTTCCGACGGTTTCAAGATGAACATCGCTGCGAGCGCCCAGCATGTGGAGTACATCATAGCCAGCCCCACCATCAACATTCAAGGCCAGACCCAATGGCAGATAACCTTGATCGTCCCCGTCATAGCCGATAACTTCTCGTGAGGCATTCAGTTGCAAGATGTCTGGATTATCATCCAGACCCGCAAGTAGATCGTCTTTTGTTTTGCTGCTCAGATCCGCTGCTTCTGGAAGCTGATGAAAGGCAAGCATAATGTCGTCGACATCAGCCCCTTGCCAGTTCTGTACGGCACTGCCTTCCGCCGCCGTTAAATCACGCCCAAACCAGGTCCTGGCCAGATAATGTGCCGCCGCTTCCGTGGCAGAATGGGCGATGGCCAGACTGGTGCCATCGTCAAAGCGAATTAACTCGACATCGGTCAGGGTATCTTTTTCTCCATTATCATGAATCAATACAATATGGTTGCCCTGAATTTCAATTTGATAGTCACTTCTCTGTCCTCCCTGTAAGGCGATATCGAACCCCAGGCCGCCATTCAGCCGATCATCGCCGGTGCCGCCACTTAGAATGTCATTACCGGTTCCGCCATAGACCACATCATTACCCGCATCGCCCGAAATTTGATCATCGCCACCCAGACTGCCCACGGTATCATCACCACCACCGCCAGACAGAATGTCATCATCTGCACCCAGCACGATAAACTGGCTTTGCTCATCACCGATCGCCATATTCTGCCCTGCACCACCCACCGCACGAATCGCGCCGATAATGACCACAAAGGCGACATTATTCAGTTGCAATATCGTGCCTGAGGGAAGGTTGGTTACATCAATGACCAATGCCTGCTTGCCATCGTCGGCCAGTTCTGATCCCGTGATAATAATGGGTGCGTTGGGTTTCTGATTGTTACTCACGGTTGGCACAATCGTCTGCACGCTGATCAATTCATCCACGCCTAATGAATCAAGAAAGGCTTGACCACTACTATTCATTTCCTGACGCTGAGCACTGCCCACCTCGGTTTTATTCCCAATCCGTTGCATCAAATCATCGAGGGCCTCCTGTTTACCCAATGCCTGTGGTTTGCCCTCGATATTTAAACCAACATCCACCGGGATACTGACCGTCAAGATGGCACCGCCCTGCGCATTGGTAACGACGGGAATATCCGCATGACTACTGAATAATGTGCCCGGCGCCTCTTGTCGCGTACTGTTTACTACCGGAATGGTGGTAACAACCGTGCCATCAGCTTGGGTTGTTTTGCTAATGGTTACACCGTCAATAATGGCGACAGGTACTGGCGACGGTGCCGGTGTTGGAGTTGGTGCAGGCACAGGTGTTGGTGCAGGCACAGGCACAGGTGCTGGTGCTGGTGTTGGTGTCGGTACAGGTGTCGGTGTCGGTGCTGGTGCTGGGGCTGGGGCAGGAATTGTTGCCGTCAGCGCATTGCTGGTCAGATCAGCCACGACCACGGCCACATCTGCACCCGCAGCCCAATCCTCGGCTGCCGCCAGGTTGTAAGGGGTGGCGTCCGTCGAAGCGGTGCCCGTCTTATTAATAAGCAGATTTGTCGCAGCCTTGTCGGTTGCACTCAAGACAAGGGTAAAAGCCGTGCCAGAAGTAATCTCGACGTTGGAGGAATCCGTCAAGGTATAGGTCGCTCCGCCCTCGCCGGTGAAGGTGAGCTTGTTGGCGACAATGTCATTGGTCGCGCCACTTTTTCTCAGGAAACCGGTGCCGGTCACGACCAACACGCCAGCGCCGGCATCATAGGTCGAACTGGTGATGGTCGGTATGGCCACGTTGCTGGCCGTGATCCCGTTGCCCGTCGCATCAACCACATCCACCGATGCATCCGCGCCAGCAGCCCAGTCTTCGGCGGCGTTCAGGTTATAAACGATGGCGTCGGTCGAGCTGGTGCCATTCTTGTTCACCAGCAGGTTCAGCGCGGCCCGGTCGGTGGCGCTCAAAGTGACGGTGAATGCGGCGCCCGAGGTGATTTCCACGTTCGCGGTGTCGGTCAGGGTATAGGTCGCGCCTTCACCGGTGAAGGTAAACTTGTTAGCGACGATGTCGTTGCTCGCGCCGCTTTTGCCCAGAAAGCCGCTGCCTGTCACGACCAGCACGCCCGTGCTGGCGTCATAGGTCGATGAGGTAATTGCCGGAACCGCAACATTGCTGGCAGTTATGCCATTGCCGGTGAGATCTGAAGTGTCACCCGTCGTTACGTTGGCATTCCAGTCATCTGCGGCAGCCAGGTTGTAGGTGGCGCTATCGGTGGAAGCGGTGCCGTTTTTATTGACGATCTGGTTGATCGCGGCCTTGTCGATCGTACTCAAGGCAAGGGTGAAGGCCGTGGCGGAAGTAATCTCGACATTGGGGGTATCGGTTAAGGTATAGGTCGCCCCGCCTTCACCGGTCAAGGTGAACTTATTGGCAGTAATATCGTTGGTAACACCCGCTTGCGCCTGAAAGTTTGTTCCGGTGACAATCAGAGAACCGGTGGCAGCGTTGTAAGTTGCCGAGGTTATCTTCGGATTAATTGAAACCGTAATTGCGTTGGTGGCGTCGGCGATGTTGGTTGCGGCGTCTGCTCCGGCGAGCCAGTCCTCTGCGGCGGCAAGGTTATAAGTGGTAGCATCAGCCGCACTGGTACCCATTGTGTTCAGCCGCGCATCGACGTTGGTTTTATCGGTGCCAGTCAAAGTGACGGTAAAGGAGGTGGCCGAAGTGATTTCAACGTTCGACGCGCTCGTCAGGGTGTAGGCTGCGCTGCCCCCACCTTGTCCGACAAAAGAGAACTTGTTCACTATGATGTCATTGGTCGCGCCGATCTTTCTGAAGAAATTCGTTCCGGTAACAACCAGAACGCCGGTATCGGAATCGTAAGTAGCGGAAGTAATCGTTGGCGTCGGTACGTTACTTACCGTAATACCATTTGCAGTCAGATCAGCAACGTTCGTGGCAGCGGCGGTTCCCGCCATCCAGTCTTCGGCGGCGGCGACATTGTAGGTCGTCGCGCTGGCGGAGGTAGTGCCGTTCTTGTTCAACAACCCGCGCGCCACCAACTGATCTGCGACATTAAGGGTTACTGCGAAAGTGGTTGCGTCGGTAATTTCTACATCCGACGAAGTCAAGGCATAACTTCCGTCCTCACCCGTCAGCGTAAGGAGGGAAACCGCCACATCGTTGCTCGCGCCAGTCTTGGCAACTAGATTTGTCCCAGTGACCGTCAGCACGTTGGTGCTGGCGTCAAAGGTTGCGGAAGTGACAGTTGGCGCGGCGTAGTTGCTGACGGTGATTGCATTGCTGGTAAGATCGGCAACGTTTACCGCAGCATCCGCACCCGCCGCCCAGTCTTCAACACCAGCAAGATTATAGGTGGCGCCACTTATTGCCGTCGTACCGTCCTTGTTTAACAGCGCTTCAATATTGGTCAGGTCTGCGCCAGTCAACGCGATTGTGAACGAAGTGCCCGAAGTGATTTCCACGCCCGTTGCATTGGTCAGGGTATAGGTCTCTCCGCCTTCTCCGGTGATGGTCAGCTTGGTGAGGTCAATGTCGTTGGCTGCACCACTTTTGCTCAGAAAGTCGGTACCGGTCACGGTCAGAACATTGGTATTGTAGTCGTATGTCGCCGACGAAATAACCGGAACAGCCACATTGCTGGCGGTAATGCCGTTGCCGGTTAAGTCAGCAACCGTGACCGCCGCGTCGGCTCCGGCTGCCCAGTCTTCGGCGGCAGCCAGGTTATAGGTGGTAGCACTGGTAGAGGCAGTGCCATTTTTGTTGATGATCTGGTTAATCGCAGCCTTGTCGGTGTCGCTCAAGGTGACGGTGAACGCAGTACCCGAGGTGATTTCCACGTTCGCGGTATCGGTCAGCGTATAGGTCGCGCCTTCACCGGCGAAAGTGAATTTATTGGCGACAATGTCATTGGTCGCGCCGCTTTTGCTCAGAAAGCCGGTGCCGGTCACGACCAGCACGCCCGCGCTGGCGTCATAGGTGGAAGAAGTAATTGCCGGAACAGCCACATTGCTGGCGGTAATACCGTTGCCGGTTAAGTCAGCAACCGTGACCGCCGCGTCGGCTCCGGCTGCCCAGTCTTCGGCGGCAGCCAGATTGTAGGTGGTGCCGCCGGTCGAGGACGTGCTGTTTTTATTGATAATCTGATTGATGGCGGCTTTGTCGGTCGCGCTCAACGTGATGGTGAATGCCGTGCCGGAGGTGATCTCGACATTACTGGAATCGGTCAGCGTATAGGTGGAGCCGCCTTCGCCGGTGAACGTGAATTTGTTGGCGATAATGTCGTTGGCGGCGCCACTGGCACTCAGGAAACCGCTGCCGGTCACCGCCAGCGCGCCGCTGCTGGCGTCGTAAGTGGCTGATGTAATCGCCGGCGCGGCCACATTGGAAACGGTCATGCCATTGCCGCTCGCATCCGCGATATCGGTATCGCCGATCACGCTGTTCCAGTCATCGGTGGCAGCCAGGTTATACGTGGTGTTGCCGGTGGAAGCGGTGCCGTTCTTGTTCACCAGCAGATTCAGCGCGGCCCTGTCGGTGTCGCTCAAGGTAAGGGTAAAGGCCGTGGCGGAAGTAATCTCGACATTGGGGGTATTCGTTAAGGTATAGGTCGTCCCCCCTTCACCGGTAAAAGTGAGCTTGTTGGCGGTAATGTCATTGGCCGCGCCACTTGCGTTTACGAGGTTTGTTCCCGTTACTGCCAGAATCCCTGTACTGGCATCGTAGGTTGCGGAGGTAATGGTCGGGGTCTGCACGTTGCTGACGGTAACCGCATTGCCTGTAAGGTCTGCATTGCCCGCGTTGGCGGGGTTCCAGTCAGCGGCGGCGGCGAGGTTATAGGTCGTTGCGCCGACGGAGGAGGTACCGTTCTTGTTTAACAACCCCTCCACATTTGTCTGGTCGGCTGCATTCAGTGCCACGGTAAACTGGGTTGCGGAATCAATCTCAACGTTCGATGAAGTCAGAGTATAGGTTGATCCGCCTTGCCCGGTGAGGGTCAGTTTCGAAACGTTGATGTCGTTGGTTACGCCAGCCGTGGCGGTCATGTTGGCGCCGGTGACCACGAGAGAATTGGTGCTGGCGTTGTAGGTAGCGGAAGTGAGGGAGGGTGGCAAAACTGCATTTGAAATATTAATATTATCAATGACAAGCTCGCCATTACTGCCGAAGACCAAACGTATCTCATCAACATTATTAAATTCAGTGTTAAATGCGAGTGATCCGCTATATTCTGTCCCTGAATTGTTTTGCTTTGTATAGCTAATATTTCCAGCAGTATCGCTCGTTGTTAAATCTACCGCCTCTGCATTAACGATCAAAACTCCGTCTCGGTAACCCGAAATCGTCAGAGAAGAGGTGCCGTTTGGACCGTTGTCAATATCGAACGAATTTAGCTTAAAGTCGGAATCATCTGAGGATTTGAAGAAATAGTTGGTTATTCCTGAGGTTGCCGAGTAATTGAGAAAAATAGATCGCCCACCGCCCTGATTCAGAAGGACGGTTAAATCACCTGTACTGACATTTGCTATATCAACGGTGCCGCTAGTAACACCAAATGTCCACCCGCTATAGGTGGCCGAAGTAACGCCATCTTTAATGACTAGCGAATCGCTGTCGAAATTTGTAATAGTCACTGGACTGCTCCTTTGGCCACATGACAGCCATAAAATAAGATATCCGCTGTTTCTGACAGCGCATGACCCCAGGTTTGCAGGGCAGACTGATAGGTGCCGAGGGTATTTTGGCTGAGCGTGGCATTACCTAAATACACCTGGCCTTGATTGCCATGGGAAAGAATCTGGACGCTGTCGACATTCGAGTGCTGACTCAGTATTTCGGCAATTTGCAGGATGCCATCCTGATTGGCATTGAGTATGACAATCTTTGTTCCTGCCTTGATACCCTCAATCAGGGTTTGATAGTCGGCTACCCCGCTATCAATAAATAAAACAGCTTGTTTTGGTTGAATTGCCTGGGTCGTCATCGTCTCATACCTCTATTGTCAATTTCATTAAGGAACAGCCGCTTGAATCTTATCGGAAGTATTCTAATTAATTTTAGAAAACAATCGATTAGGTTGGGTAATTCTGATAGAACCTTGAAGCACTAATGGACACGAATATTTAGAACATGAAATGAAACTGGTTTTGTCGTTATTCGGGTAAATTCGTGGCGAGTTCTTCTTATGGCTGCAAATGTTGTATTATTTTCTGATCCAGTCCGGCTAACCAGGTTTCCGGCATGATGGTTAGAATTTGTTGCAGGATCATTTTCGCGGCAGCGATTTCTTCCGGGTACTGGGAACGTTGTATGGCTACCGAGAGCCACAGATAAGCCTTGGCCAGGTGCTCTGCGGATAACTGTCCGGTTTCCGGGTCCGGTTGCGCCAGGTAAAAATGCTTGCCTGCCTGAAAATAAGCCGGTATGTATTTGAGCGCAGCGGCTTGTTCAAACATGTGCCGGGATTTTTCCGCTGTGTGTCCTTCCAGCGTGCTTTGCTGCATGATCATGCCCAAATGATACAAAGCTTCGGGGGCCTGCTTTCGCGCGGCGGCTGCAAACCAGCGATAGGCTTCCGGTATACTCCGAACGGAAGGATCGCCTTGCAGATAAAATTGCCCCATCCAGATCTGCGCTGGAACGGAACCCTGCAGCGCCGCAGGGTGACAGAGTGCCAGTGCTTTTTCAGGATCTTTGGCAACACCGTTGCCGGTCATCAAGAGATTGCCGAGGTGACAATAAGAAAGGTAGTGCCCGCCTTCCGCCGCTTTTTGATACCAGACCGTTGCAGCGGCAGGGTCTGTCGGGCGATGCACGCCTTCCTCCAAACAAATTCCGGCCAGATGTTGTCCGGTCGGAATGCCGCCTTGCGCTGATTTTTCAAACCATTGACAGGCCGCAACTTTATCCATTGCACGCCCCCAGCCATTCTGGTAAAAAAGTCCTAAAGAAAACTGAGCTAACGGGTTTTTTTCATTTTCAGCGGCTCGACGATACTTGGCATACGCCTTCTCATAGTCGCCCGACACCATTGCCGCCTGGGCTTCTTTCATTGCCGGTGCGTTGATTGTTTCCGTCTTGACGCTTCCAGCTGGAAGAAACATGGTCATACCTAAAAACAGCCACACACTTTTTTTCATCGTAAAACTAACTCTGGTTTGAAACCCCGCCCTTCAGGGCGGTACGAAGGTTGAAATCCCCGGTCTGAAGGCCTGTGCTAATTAGTTGCTGTTTTTGTTTATTCGCTCTTTTAGCCACGGATGGGTGTGAGAGAAAAATAAAGGGGCCGTGACATAAAACAAGAAAAGCCTCATAAGGGAACCTCTAAAAATTCAAATTTTCGTCATTCCCGCCTGTGCGGGAATGACGAATGATGAGAGGCGCCCGTAAAACATCTTTCTCTTTTATGGACGTGTCGGAAAAATACCTTCCAGTGCAATAATGCAGTTCACGGTGGTGAACGGTTGCATGACTGAAAATGCCTGTGTGCCCCCAGCCGCACCAACAGTAACGGTGGTGTCTGTTGTCGTCGTAACATTCACGCCACTGAGCGTGGTCTCAATTGACGCTGGATTCATATTCACATTTGGCGCAGATGAAGAATACGCGCTATTCAATCCTTTTGCATTTGCCAGTGTATTTCCTTCAGCCGTTTTTTTATCCGCATCACTGTTCACCGCCTTCAGCGTCGAAGTTGCCGTAGCGCCGGGAGCCACGACAGAGGCTGAAGTAGAAACTGCTGAAGCCGGATGGGAATGCTGAGGCATTTGAGCAACCGTCAGGGCCACACTCTCAGAACCGCTTTTTTGTCCCATTTCGAAGTTAGAGCCGCCTGGAGACTGCCCTTGGTGGACTGGCGCTCTGCCCCGCATGTCGGGCAATCCAAAGGTTGTCTGTCCATTGCCGCCATAGGTGGTGCCCAGTAAGGCAAAAACTGCCGAATATTGACTGATGGGTAATAGTTGCCCGTTACATTCAGCCCAACCCTGCGGGGCAAAATTAAACGCGACGTAGCTGATCTCTCCAATAAACGGTTCAGCGCCTGCAGTCGCACTATTAGGCACGGCAGCAAAGAGTGTCATGGCAGCGGCAAAAGAAACAAAGCTTTGTGTTTTCGTGTGTTTCATCAATTATTCCCCTTTCATTAAGATTTAGCGTTTAATTTCATAGGTAACACCTACTTGTTTACTCTCTTGCTTTTGTATTCTGTCACAAAATACGGGGGTTGTGGGTATGTTACAACTATTTCAGCAACGCGTCTGGCACTATGCACGCTATGCGAGCAGCCAGGCACAACCCGAATTACTTGCCGCGCATGAACATTTTATCCAGTTCAGCGAGACGCATTTCAAACCAGGTCGGCCGACCGTGATTACATTGGCCAGAACGTTCGGTTGATTCCATTTCACGCAGCAGCGAATTCATTTCCGGGATAGTCAACAGATGATTGGCTCTCACGGCACTATGGCAGGCCATCGTTGAGAGCACTTCATTGCGCTTTTCTGTCAGTATTTGACTGGCGCCAAATTCACGAATTTCCCTTAAGACATCACGTGCCAGTTTTACGGTATCCGCCTGTTGAAGTATTGCAGGTACTGCGCGTACGATCAACGCGGTGGGCGATAACACCGCCATTTCAAACCCCAGACTGCTTAACACCGCGCCATTTTCCTCGACGGTTGCAACGTCCAGATTATCGGCCTGGAAGGTTACGGGGATCAATAATGACTGTGTGGCAATGGTTTGATGATCCAGCGCGGATTTGAGTTTCTCGTAAACCACTCGCTCATGGGCTGCGTGCATGTCGACAATAATCAGGCCATGTTCATTCTGAGCCAGTATATAAATACCGCACAGTTGTGCTAATGCAAATCCCAAGGGTGGAATTTCCTGTTTTTCTTCCTGATCCGCTGATGATGAGATGGATTTAGCTGCGGTACTTGCTACGACATCATTCACGAAGGCGCTTGGTGATTTTTCGTTGGCGCCGAATAACGCTTGATAAAACACGGTGGGTTGCGCGGCTATTCTGAGCGGCAGCGAGTTCTGTTGTGATGCGTAGCGGGGGAAAGAATTTGCTGCTGGCCTGGATTGTTGTTTAACCTCCGATCCCTGGCAGGGCGTTGCCAATGCTTTATTGATCGTATGATAAATAAATTGATGCAATGAACGTGAATCACGGAACCGTACTTCTGTTTTAGTGGGATGCACATTGACATCGACACCCTCGGGATTTATTTCAAGAAACAGTACAAAAGCAGGATGCCGATCCAGATGCAGGATATCGCGATAAGCCTGACGCAAGGCATGCGCAATTAATTTATCCCGCACAAATCGACCATTGACAAAAAAATACTGCGCATCGCGTGATGATCGTGAATAGGCAGGTAGTGCCGCCATGCCATATAAACGGATATCTGCGGCTTGTTCATCGACAAATACGGACGTTTGGCTAAACTCATCGCCCAATACAGCAGCAATTCGCTGCACTAAATCGCCACCACCCAGGTGGCTGCGTATTTTTCCATTATGTTGCAAGGTAAATTCGATTTCCGGTCGTGACAATACAATACGTTGAAATATCGCTTCACAATGCGAGAATTCCGTTGCTTCCGTCTTCAGGAATTTACGTCGCGCGGGAATATTGAAATACAGATCGTGTACTTCTACCGTCGTGCCACGGGTCAATGCCGTTGGCTCTGCTTCTGAGGTATGGCCATCGGTCACCTGTACTTGCCAGGCATGCCTGTCATCTATTTTCCGGCTCGCCAGTATCATGCGTGAAACAGCGGCAATACTCGCCAAGGCCTCGCCACGAAACCCTAAACTTGCAATTCTTTGCAAATCCTCCAAGGTATTTATCTTGCTGGTGGTATGACGATCAAGGGCAAGTGCGAGATCATGCCTGGAAATTCCAACGCCATCATCTGCCACGCGAATCAGTTTGATCCCGCCCTGAGCAAGTTGTACTGTGATCCTGGTCGCCCCTGCATCGACACTGTTCTCCATTATTTCCTTGAGTGCCGAAGCCGGGCGGTCAACCACTTCGCCAGCAGCAATCTGATTAATCAGCAGGTCAGGGAGAAGTTTAATCGTAGGCATGAAGAAGTTTAATCGTAAGCTTGAAGGAAATAAGAAATCGTTATGTCACAATTATACGGTCTCACGCTTATTATTGCGTTTTAGATTTATTTGGTTACATTACAGATTTGCCCTTGTTATTTACTAAAGTTATCATTGTCGACCGAATCGGTTTTATTGAATCTATCCAAGAGATTTGCTACTGAACCAATCAATTGATAATGTGACTAACTACCCCCGGCTTAATTACCGGTTTAGAATAAAAAACACCATATTAACTATTATTTTCGGCAGGTTATCTTACTTAAGGCCAGATAGATGATATGAGCGGTTGTTTAAAGTTAAGGTTAACGCTATGCTGCTAACCAGCATTAATTAATATAAGGACACAATGACACAAGAAGAACAAAAGCAAGCGGTTGCAAAAGCCGCAATCGAACAAATTCCCATGGGCTGTATTATTGGCGTAGGTACTGGCTCAACGGCCAACTATTTCATCGATGAGTTAGCTAAAATCAAGCATAAAATCGAAGGAACCGTTGCCAGTTCAGAAGCTACCGCCCAACGCCTTAAAAGTCATGGGATTGAAGTTTTGAGCCTGAATGATGTGGATGATTTGCCCGTTTATGTAGACGGCGCTGATGAAATTACTAAGCACCTCCATATGATTAAGGGCGGTGGCGGTGCATTAACGAGAGAGAAAATTGTTGCTGCAGTCGCGAGAAAATTTATCTGCCTGGCTGATCAGAGTAAACTGGTCAATTTACTCGGTAATTTTCCACTGCCGATAGAAGTTATTCCAATGGCGCGTAGTTATGTCGCTCGTGAGATTGCACAGCTTGGCGGGCAACCTGCTTTACGCCAGGGATTTACTACGGATAACGGCAACGTGATTCTGGATGTATACGGATTGCAGATCCTGAATCCAGTTGAGCTGGAAACAACACTTAATCAAATTACCGGTGTTGTGACCAACGGCCTGTTCGCCAGACGAGGTGCTAACCTACTGTTGCTTGGCACTGAAAATGGGGTGCAGACATTCACCGTCTGATCTCAAGAACAGATCAATCGGGCGTTTCACTTGAACCTGTTATTTACGCTTCCAAACATCAATTCAAAGACATGCCATGAAAATAAAAGAACATATTTCCAAACGGTTTGACGCCGATCTTGAAGAGGTAAGAACACGCGTACTTCAGATGGGTGGTCTTGTTGAACAACAAATCGAACATGCGATTGAAGCGCTGACCAATGGCAACGAAGAACTGATTGAGCAAGTAATCACTCGTGATCATGGTGTTAATGCCATGGAAGTATCAATCGACGAAATATGTAATCAGATTATTGCACGCAGACAACCCACTGCCAGCGATTTACGGATGATTATGATGGTTATTAAAACCATTACGGATCTTGAGCGCATTGGTGATGAAGCAGAAAAAATTGCACGTATGGCAAGATTGATCTATGCAACAGAACGTATACATAAGCCTCGTTTTGTTGAGATTAAGCATGTCGCCAGTATCGCTGTGGATATGGTGCACAAAGCACTGGATGCATTCGCCCGACTGGATTTAAATGCTGCCGCGCAAGTCGTACGTCAGGATGAGCAGGTTGATGAAGAATTTCTCTCTATCATGCGCCAACTGATTACTTTCATGATGGAAGACCCACGAACAATCTCCACCTCATTGGAAACTATTTTTGTAGCAAAAGCAATCGAGCGTATCGGCGATCATGCCAAGAACATGTCTGAATATGTGGTCTATATGGTTAAAGGCAAGGATGTGCGTCATGTCACGGCTGAAGAGATCGAACGGGAAGTGCGAGAATAACGCTATAGGGCACCTCTTTCAAGAAACAATTATAAGTTACTGATTATAAGAAACATAAAAAAAGAAAAAAGAGCTGTTTTACTCACTTCATCATGTTTCTTCCTGACGCCTTGCCGCCTCCGGCCGATTAAGCAGGCAAGCCGCAAAGCGGCTGCTCGCAAATATGGATTTTTAGAGGTGCCCTATAATTTACACAGTTGTAAATTTTACATTTATGGGCAGGTTGTAATCTTGACGGTACGTGCTCTACCGCTGCTGCTAAGGATAATCTGACGACCACTACCTGCTATCGCTGGCTCAGGGGGGCAAAGTGTAAAAGTCCCCGCTTGAAAAGCGCCGCTCGTAAGCTTGGTCATACCCTGCGCATCATAAGAGACATAATTACTGATCGCACTGTTTCCAACGAAACGATAGCCAGCAGGCATTGTCGGCATTCTGTGTATGATTTGTTCGCCATTGTCCATGCTCGCGTCATTATCAACATCAGCAAATATGATCCAGCCCTGACTCCAGTCTTCCGTACCAGAACAAGCTGATCCATCCGCACTTTTACAAATAACAACCCGGCCACTCCGCTTAATGGCTTCTGATCGCGCCAGCGCCAAATTAGAAAACAGAGAATTTGAGAAATTGTTCAGGCGATTATTGCTAGTAAACTGACCGAATGATGGCACACCCACAGCCAGCAAAATAGCCAGTACCGACATAGTCACTAACAACTCAATCAACGTCACACCACGGCTTGGACTGATAAAACCACTTTTATCACGATGCGTTATCATTGTTGCAGATACCAATAGGCACGTGATTTTACATAAGCTGCTGCCATTGCTGGAACCGGAGATTTCCCTTCCAGGGGAGAATCAGGATTAGCGCCAATAACAAAAGGAATGGTCATATCTGCGCCTGTATTTGGGTTTGTCACTGTCACCATACCGGCTACGGGTGATGGTGGCAATCCGCCTCCTGTAATGACCGCAAATCTTTTAGTACCCACCGGATTCGCATTCAAGAAGTTAAGATTATAAACACGCGCCAGCCCTAGATTTGATCCGCAAGTGCTTGGATCAGCGGCTGTTGGGGTATGGGTACTGAAAGTTACGGTACCTAGCACAACAACCGCAGACGTCACAACCTGTTCTTTATCATGCGAGGTTCCCACAGCGCCGAATGCCAGATACCAGCCTTTCCTGGCGGCCAAAGCACTTTCAGTTGGCATAACCGTACTGTCAGGATCGATTTGAAGAAGTGAAGTCATACAGGCCAAAGCTTGTCCTCCACAATGACTGGTCTCAGTTGACCACCAGTTTATATCTGAAGGTTTATCTTTAATCATAAAAAAAGCATTATCTACACTGGTTGTGGTCACATTATCAAGCAAAGGACGCTCACGATCACCTGAACCAACCAGTATTGCAATGTAGTCAGGCGCCACAACTACCTCTGGCGCAAACAAAAACTTACGATTCGCTACACCGCCTGAGCAGCTGGGTGTACTACATCCCAGCGAAGCAATCTTCATGATGGTCCAATTTGCAGGTAACAACGAACCGATAGTAATGCGGTAGACATTGCCCCCAGTATCAACCGCATAAGCATATTCAGCCTGTCCGGTAAACGTATTGGGTACCACCGTAATATCACCTACCACACTTCTATCGGTAGAGAGCGTCGTTAGTAACACGCCATTATCCGCATCCAGCACAAAGACTTTGTTACCTTTGAATGAGGATGTACAAGTATTCAAATCACTGCCACTTGTCCCATCTTCACAAGTATCGTAACCCCCACCCATAATCAGCATTGGTTTTGGTGTGCCAGCTGAAACATAACCGGCTGATTTAATAACCTTAGCCGCTGTCCAAGTCTGCCCCATACTGTCAAACCCGGTTGTACAACCAATATCATCGGTTAAATTAGGACAACCCTGGCGCCATTTCAATGCGGGACTGGTTGGAGTACTTGCATCAAATGCATAGACCATCCGTCCACCCCGGCGTTGTGCCGCATAAATCCATATCGTGCTTGCATCCTTGTGCGCCGTTATTGGGCCATCAAAAAAATAGGGTTTGGCTGTGCCATCGTTCGCGGCGGGCAATGTTATTACCGGACTATTATTGTAAAGACGTTTTAGTCTGCCGTAATGTTCTGGTGCAATGAATGACCATAATTCACTACCAGGTTCATTTGATCCTATGTTGCCGGTTAATTGATTTCCATTAACCGCATGTAGCATGCCATCACTGGCACCATAAAACACCACCACGCCCGTACCTGCGCCATAATCAACAGCAACCGGCCGCGAATGTATGACATCACCATGAACAGATGGTCTCATCTCTGTCGTATTAGCATTACCATTTTCATCCCAAACATCCATTCCTCGAGACCAGTTAATAATTCTGGTACGCTCCGTGCTATCTACCGCATTAAGCAACGATTGTGTAATTGCAGTATTTCCATTATCAAAGTTAATGAGTCCCGTACAACTGCCAGGATTACAAGTTTTTACATTACGAACTAATGGGTCAATCATACGCAAACTGAAACCAGCCGCGCCTTTCTCGACAATATCACCATCCGGTGTATTGGACTGTTCCGAATTTGCAATTGACGTACAGGATCCTTGGGGATCAAAAAACCAATAGCTATCAGCGATAGTGGGCGTCCAGAAACTACGCGCACATTGGGTAATAAATCCCGTATTCTTATTAATGGCCAGGGCATCGTCAGCATCTGCCAGATTCAGAGAGAACCCACTTCCAGATACACTGGCTAAAAATTTATACTGTTTCAAATTACCATTCCAACGAGGTTTTGCATTGCCATCGGGTCGAAACATTCCAATAAAGATTTGATTGAGAAAAGTACCTTGGGTATTGACACTGATCGGCAGGCTGGAGGATGCAAATACGCTGTTAATCGACTGAATCTCAGAAAATATATTGTTAAGTGCCGCCGATATCTGAGCACCGTTGTTGACTGAAGAATTCACTGCAAAGTATTTTCCCTTACCCTGTGTCGCCATACTCTTGAGTAATGCGGTGAATCCTGGTCCCTGACCATTACTTACAGGATCAACATCTACGGTATAGGTAATAACTTTAGTTGGTGCTATGGTCGCCATAAAACGTGCCCATTCATCACCTGCGTTCGATTGGGATCCGCTGGGTGAAAGGCTGATCTCCGCTGCATTTCCACCAGCTGCAACTAGCTGCGCATTAGCTAGAGAGGTATCGGAGCTATTATCCTGCACAGCGCCATTACTAATATAAATAATAAAATTCTTTTGGCAACCGGAATAAACCGGATTCTCGTATTGATTAGTGGAAGAGGAATCAAAAGCATTGCCAGACAGTGCATAAACGGCATTAGATGCGGCAGTCCCTGACAAATTACCTGCGTGATCCCGCTTAAGCTTATTGTGCCCTGCATAAGCGTTAGCACCGGAAAAATAATAGTAGGCTTCGGCCATGGTCAGACCCAACTTGCCATTATTTGATTTATCTCCGGTTACACTCAAGCTATTAACCAGACTCTGGTACTTCAGTTTGTTAGCACTTGTCATCTTTCGTAGCGCCGCGCGGACATAAGCACCGTCAGGATTGCTATTTCCGGCACCTGTCTCAGTGAACATCATCAACCCAACGTTGAATTTATCCACTGTAAGTTCATTAAGCACCGCAGCCAAGGCCGCCACTTCATTGACAAATGCACTATTCCAATTAGCTGTATTATCCAGAACAATTAATACATTAGGAATATCTCCAGCAACAGGTGGCGCTACCCCTGTAAACAAATCAATATCTTCTGCTATCGAAACCGCGCTGATACCAGCAAAAATAACAGCCAATAACATCTTTTTCCATGGCGCCAACATTTTTCCCTCCTGATCTTCTCTACTTAACATGTGGATGTAAGGTATTCATTTAGTGTCAGCCGTTTATTGATGCCTTGCCTGGCTACTACTGAAGCACCTGTCGCCAGATTTGTCGCTTCAACTTCAATTTCCCACAGTGTCAAAAGATCACTTGGGCTAGTCACATTTGAATTTATCCCGCTCAGCGCTGAGGGATCAATACTGGCCAATGTCGCCTTGATACAAATTGGCGCTTTAACGTTAACGACATAATCCGTTGTATTATTCTGATCAATATCGACGTTTACCGTTGCCGGGTAACTGGCATGATCAATCGCGGAAAAGTTCACATTAATCGTCTGTTCAATGGCCATATTGGCTGCCGCAATGGCTTCATTCCTGAACTGCATGTTTCCGACCGCTTTGAGATTGCCACCACTGAGCGTAAAAGCTGAAACTGTCAACAAGGTAATCACTGCCAACATAATCAGTCCAACGACTAACGTTGCGCCACGTTGCCCTGACAAGTAATAGTTATTTTTCATGGTTTATCTCTTCGTCCGGAAGGATTAATCAAGCGCACATAACTGGAATAAACATGGCGCATGAACCCATCGTTAAATGGCCCCAAAGTAGTTGTCCCAAGCACGTAAGTTTTTTTATCGACATAGCCCGTTGTAGCGTCCAGATTACGCGTCAGTACATGAATACGAACCGCCACAACATTGGCCCAATCGGTGGCAGTACAAGCGGCACAGTCACTAAAAACATCTGCGCTACCATCCTCGTCAGTATCCTGACCATATTCCAGTTTAAGACTCTGAATTCCTTCAATGACTGGCCGCGCTGCTTGCATAATGACATCGCCACCACCCATATTGGCACGCATCAAAGTGGGAATGCCGTCACCTGCGTTTACTGAGTAATTACGTATATAAAAAATAGAACTAATCAACTTGCGCTTATCAGCAACTGTCGTACAATCTTTCTTGTATACCACTGTCCCTGGTGTGCCAAGCATGGGCAGATTCGCGGCACTGGCGACATGTTTTGGATGATTGATACAAGCCTGGGTTTGCAAATAAAGTTTACTTGGATCATAGCTTTCACAATTTGCAGCACCGGCGACACAAGTTGCCGCATGTCGAACCACCAGTACATCAGAATCCGGTTGTAGGTTTTTAACGATTGCGGCACATTCTGCTGACAGGCCGGTACCTGCGACATAACCCTGTACTGGAATAGCGTAGAGATTGGCAATATAAGCAGCATCCCAAGTGGAAAATCCAACACAAGGATTGGGTGTCGTAGTGGGCGGTGTAACGGATGGAAAAGGAGGCACATAGGTATCCCAGAAACCTGCGTGCCATATTTCTTGTTGCAAGAACTGAATAGTAAATCGACCATTCTCAATTTGCCGGTTCATTTTTGACAATTCCGCATTACTGCGTGACAAATTGAGATATAGCGCAAGAACAGCGACCAGAATCAGTAATCCGAGCGTAATGGAAATCATTAATTCAATCAGGGAAAAACCGGCATGCCGATTTTGCATACGAGATTCCAATTACGTAACCCCCATTGTCCAATCACATTGACTCATGGCGACCCCAGATTGGCAATACGAACGATCGTACTCATCGTGCGCCGACACATATCATTTGCGCAGCTTGACCCCGCCGCACCGTCATAAAGCCCAGCACCACACTTCGATGCTGGTGCTGATAGCGGTGTTAGACCCTGCCATGCAACGGTAATCAGAAATTGCTCGCCCGCGCCCAAATTTTCAACACAACCCCGCGCACCGATCATTGCACCGACATTACTTGATGATGCGGATAGTTCAGCGGCACCCTTCAACGCATTACTCCATTGGCAGGCATCAAAACTTTGACCACTGCCTGAACAAGTGCTTGATTCGCTGTCTTCTGTTCCTAGCGGATTAGCTGTTACATAAGTCGCGGCAGTTTTACGATTGGCTGAAACTCTGTTTGCCATATCTTCAAGTAATATCAATGCATGTGTTCGTTGATAGGATTCAATCTCCGATGATTGCAAGCGTACTTGCAACCCAGCAAGTCCTAACAAGCCAATAGCCAGAATAACTACCGTTACAAGAACTTCAATAAGAGACACGCCACGCATTGAATACACGCGAACCTTATAAAACGAATAATTTGTTTTACTAACTACCATTTTTCTGCTGGCGCCTTAGTTCCCTCGCTCGTGAGGACCAGATTGCCATCACTTGCCTGGGATCCGATTGATGTGAATGTAAGTGTATAGGAAGGCACGGTTCCAGCTCCTACCGCAAGGGTATAAGTATATTTGCTGCCAACATCGGTTGGCAGTCCATAACCACTTGCTTCCAATGTTGTTTTATCAACATAATTCCTGTTTGTTAGCAAGAATTGCTGCTGGCGGTTCGCGATATCCATCATTTGTGCTTGGGCCGCCGACCGGTTTGCTCTGATTACATATTGCGTATATGACGGTAAAGCAATGGTCGTTAAAATGCCGATAATAGCCACCACGATCATCAATTCAATTAACGTAAAGCCGTTTTGCTGACTCTCTTTCTTTTTTCTCATTGCTCCGATCACCTATTCTGCTAAAAATACTGCTTATCTCGGTAACGGGCGGAATCAGAAACAACTTTAATTTTCTCCATGAATCTCCTGTTTCTTTTTCTGCTTCCTATGTAAAACATGGCATGAAGCCAGTAAGGTTAATTCGAAAGCACACGGCCAGTTGTTTGTTGGCATTGTTCCGCTCCATAATGATTAATTTGCGTTTCTTGCCGGATTTTTTCTCGGATTCATAATCCACGTTTGGTCCGTGAATTACATTGTCAGGTTAAAGTGCTTGGTGGGAAATTTAAACATTATGCTGCGCATAGAATCTCAACAGAGAAGGAAATCGTCCAAACGATAATCACATCATGTGATAAGTATCATTCAGATAATTTTATATTTTTACTGCTGAAAAATGGCGTGAATAAATACTTGGAACATACATTAACCGGGTCTAGGAGTCTGTCGGACTTAAAGCATGTGGATGGTTAATTTGTTAAAATAGCGCTCAATTGAAACCGGATTTTTGGAAAAGCGACATGAGTCATTTCAAGCCCTGCAATCGCCATCAGTTGTACCTGTTACCCCCGTCGA
>JAUXRH010000118.1 GCA_030682075.1 Nitrosomonas sp. | reverse complement strand
CGCATTATTCATCATGCTCACATTATAGAAATCGAAGGAGAGAGTTATCGGAAAAAACAACAACTGAAAAAATAAATCACTATCATTCAACCGGACATCTTAATTGTCGTCAATGTGGACAAGTTAGTTGACGCGAGACAGTAAGTGCCTGGTTTCTTGGCTTTCAGGAGTTTGAGCTCGTTTTATGTTTGCGTCAGCAGTGTTTGAATCAGATCCGCCACCTGAATTCTGGAGCCAGGTCGAGTTGGTCCAATTGTGCGCGCGTTTTCATGCGTTATTGTGTCATAAAAACATCTGTAACCGGCATGTATATTGACTCTCAGATATATCGAAAACCCTGCGGCAATGCCGACAACCGATGTCAATCCACGTCGGCAATCAACCATTCCCATTGTGCTTGCGTCAACTCAATACACCCGCCATCAGGCTTCGTCCAAACAAACCGCCCCTCGTGCAAACGGCGCTGACACATAGGGCGGTTAACTATCTCTTAAGTAACTCCATCTAACCGATTGTTTTATATAAACATATCTGGAGTGACATTCGGGCGATTTTCGGCCTTGGCCCGATTACCCCGCTATTTCTGTATACGCCTGGCACCATAGGTGGCACGACTATTCCTGAACACATCCTGGATAATTGTCGTCAGCTCAATTCCTCCTTTTCCCTAATGGTTTGGACACGGTGCAGCCAAGCATAGTAAGCACTTCGAGAAACTGTCGTAAATCGGCACATCGAGTCGGCTGGAAACTCATTAATATGCTGTTTGATCCATGCGTACTTCACCGTTGCTCCTTGGCAAAGTATGCGGCTGCCTTTTTTATAAATCACGCTCTTCGGTCAAGCGAGTATTTTCTTTCTTCAGGCGCTTTAACTCTTCATATAAATGATCGTCAGTACGCGCCGCTTTGTCCTGCTCTAGGAGTCTGTCGGACTTAAAGCATGTGGATGGTTAATTTGTTAAAATAGCGCTCAATTGAAACCGGATTTTTGGAAAAGCGACATGAGTCATTTCAAGCCCTGCAATCGCCATCAGTTGTACCTGTTACCCCCGTCGA
>JAUXRH010000117.1 GCA_030682075.1 Nitrosomonas sp. | reverse complement strand
CGTATTGAGCGAGGTTAGCAGGCGAGGCACGGGGAATCACAAGGGCACCTCTAAAAATCCAGAGTTCTAAACAAGACCAGGCGCGAATAAAAAATATTGACGCAGCATATGATTGATATGTAAGGAAATATTTTTTGTGAGCAACGAAGTATTGTGACGAAATATGGATTTTTAGAGGTGCCCACAAGTTTAATTCGGGAGATACAAAAGAGTATCAAGCCATATATTTTGTATTCTCGATTCTGGACCTGACCTTAGTTTGTGGCGCGGTTCATACCCCCGTGAGCCAACAACGGCTGCCGCTGGATGAAGCGTGGCGGCATCATCTGGCGTCCCTCCGCTGGCCGACGCAAAATTTACCCGAGGTCATGAATAACGCAGAGCAGACGCTGCAGGCACTGGTGCGCGAATATCCTTTTGTGTCATTGTTCAGAGCCTGTGCTGAATCGCTGGCAAGTGAAAACGCCAGCCGCCTGGCTGCGATGCAACGGGCTGAAAAAATATCGACGAACTGCAGGAGGATTTAAACCAGACCTTTCATCGTTTGCGTCAGCGCGATATCGACGAGGAATTGTTCGATGTCGTCTCAGGTTTTGAGGCGTTGACAAAGCCTTAGCTATGAGCGGAAGGTTCGAAATGAAACCAGTTCAAAGGATGGCCGGTTAAAGAAGACCAAAAAGGAAATGCAGGAGTGAATCAAAGGGATATGTGTGCCGGGAAGGTATCAAACGACGTTTTTATCAATTTTAGAAATAGGATTTCCTGATATGTGTTATCGATGTGAACAGAATGATAAGCAGACTGGCAACGCTGGTTTATGTATCAGCAAACGATCGTTCCTCAAGCTATCAGTAGCATCTGCTGCAGGTCTGGGTATGGTTAGGGCAGGAATTGCGGGCGCAGGTAAAAACAAGCCTGTAGAAACTAAACGTGCACTTCCACCTAAACCCGAGAATGTCTTAACACCGGATCAAGCTTTGGAAAGACTGATGGAAGGTAACCAGCGTTATGTTTCAGGAAAATCCGAACCCTTGGATTTTCATGATATTCAATCAGCGCTGAATACGGGGCAAAACCCATATGCCACCATACTCGGTTGTTCAGATTCCAGGGTCAGTCCTGAACACTGTTTTGATGAAGCACATGGAGATCTGTTTGTTGCTCGCGGGGCGGGAAATTACCTGACCAATGATAATGTAGCCACGCTGGAATATTCGATCGTCGAACTCAATACACCTTTGATTATGGTGCTGGGTCATGAAAACTGTGGCGCAGTCAAAGCAGCTTTAGATGCGGTTGACCATCACAAGGATTTTCCAGGCCATATTCAATTAATGGCAAGCGCGATAGCACCGGCTGTCAGGGCTGTTGATGACAAATCAAGCAGCCGTTTGGCGAATGTGACCAAAATGAATGTCATGATGACAGTTGAAAGACTAAGAACCAAATCACCGATTCTGGATTTCTACCACGACTATAAAAGAATTCGCATCGTAGGCGGAATATATCATCTTGATACGGGTAAAGTTGAGCTCATCGCTTAATTCCTATGGGCACCGCTGAAATCGAAATTTTGCCAGCCGCCGCTTTGCATCTGATCTTTCCTGGAAACTTGAATTCCAGGAGGCTGTCCGCCGACCATGGCGCCGGGCGGGATCATGAGGCAGATAAAGGGGCGTACATCGAGCAAGCGGTTCGAAGAGTTTCCGCACCTGAAAAAGAAAGATTGGGGCAGGCATTTTTGGGTAAGTGGCTTTCCCTCGCTACGATTACTATTTTCGGACAGCCTCCCAGGTAAGCGATGGCCACTCCCTTGCACCAGGAACGGCTGGACACTGTGGCGCGCGAACTGCTTAATAGCGGTGCGGCCAGCGTCATTGATCTTGGCTGCGGTCATGGTGAATTGCTGCAAAATTTGTGCACTCATGAACAGTTCGAGCATCTGATCGGCATTGACATCGACGAACGGGCTCTGGCAAGCGCACGGCTCGTTCTGGGCCTTGATCTATTGACGCCCAATAAGCGGTTAGCGGTGCGCTACGGCTCCTTTCAGGAAATGGATTCAGATCTGGCTGGTTTTGATGCCGCCGTGATGTTGGAAACTATCGAGCACATCAACCCGAGCGGCCTGTCAAAAGTAGAGCGTGCAGTGTTCAGCGGGATGCGACCGCGCGCTGTACTGATCACCACACCCAACCAGGAATACAACGTTCTGCACGGCATGTCTCCGGGACAGCGTCGCCATCCTGGCCACCGCTTTGAATGGACTCGGGCACAGTTCCAACTCTGGTCTTTGGGTGTTGCCGAGCGCAACGACTATAAAGTCAGCTTCACGGATCTCGGCCCAGCGGATGCCTTGCGTGGCAGTTCCACCCAAATGGCCCGATTTACGGCCAACGACGCCAGCAGCAACAAAACCAGCATTTCATTGGATGGAATTGGCAATAAGAACGGTAACCTTACTTACTAGGAGTCTGTCGGACTTAAAGCATGTGGATGGTTAATTTGTTAAAATAGCGCTCAATTGAAACCGGATTTTTGGAAAAGCGACATGAGTCATTTCAAGCCCTGCAATCGCCATCAGTTGTACCTGTTACCCCCGTCG
>JAUXRH010000116.1 GCA_030682075.1 Nitrosomonas sp. | reverse complement strand
CGACGGGGGTAACAGGTACAACTGATGGCGATTGCAGGGCTTGAAATGACTCATGTCGCTTTTCCAAAAATCCGGTTTCAATTGAGCGCTATTTTAACAAATTAACCATCCACATGCTTTAAGTCCGACAGACTCCTAGTGATCATGTGTTGCGCCAGACTTACCCAGTTCGGCCTTGATAGCAAAGCTATTACCTGCGGCATAATGTTCTCCTGCGGATAGGCCATGGAGTACTTCTACCCTATGGCCGTCACTGCGCCCCAGCTCCAGCGGACGTGCTTCAAAGTATTTTCCATAACGGCCGAATACCACCGTCCAGTCACGTAAAGTCTGAAGCGCATCAATTGCAACAGCGACAGGCACCTGAATCTCCTCTGCGATTAGTGCAGCATTGATAAATGCGCCCGCACGCCATTGTCCCCCCGCATTATCAAGCGTAACACGTGCGCTAGCGGTTCGTGTTTGCTGATCAATGAGTGCACTGATGTAAGACACAGTTCCTTCACCTTCAGTGTCAGATGCGGTTGCCTTGATAACTGCCGCCTGCCCAATTTTGATTACATTCAAATCTTTTGGATAAACGGTCAGCGCTGCATACATGGTCGAAACATCCGCCAAGGTAAAAATCTCGGCATCCTCTTTGATCACCTCACCCCGTGCAATCGTCTTAGTAATAACAAGCCCGGAGATCGGCGCACGAATCTCATAATAGGTAAGATTCTTTAGCTGATTTAACATTTCTGGCTGTTCATCTAATGAGCGTAATTTCGCCGAGGCAAGTTCCAGCGTTATTTCAGCTTCACTCGATAACTGCTCCGCAGTGAGATACTCCTGCTTGGCCGTAATTTTTTCTTCCCATAGCTGTTTTTCCCGCTCAAAAGTCACGCGTGCCAAAGCTAAACGCTTCCGTGCGGCCAGGTACTGACTACGTAGATCAGCAATGATCTGGCTTTCGATAACGGCCAGCACTTCCCCTTTTTCCACTTGTTGCCCGAGATGACGTTCAACATTAATGACAATACCTGGTACACGCGGGACCACACGAACGATATTATGATGATTGAATGTAACCACACCAGGCAACTGGAGCGCCGGTCTAAGCGTCTCCGGACCCGCAGTCTTTATTTCAATTCCACTACTTTCCAGTGTTTCATCCGACATTTCTATGCGCGCTTCAATCTGGCTATAACCCCAATGAAAGGTTTTTCCCCTCCATTCAACTGCAATCGCCACATCGAAAGAATGCGGTTCTGCAACCACCTGGTCACCCAGCAGATAATCCCCCTCCGCTTTAAATCTGAATAATTGTGCCGGTGCACCAAGCCGTGACAGGGTGATTGAAGCTTTAACAGCCGTTGGAGAAAGTGGCTTATCACCCTCATAAAGATAAAGTCGAAACTGTGGGGGCACCCCTTTTTCATAGATGGTGACTTCCACACTGAAACCATCCGTGGTAAATAGTTTCCCACCTTTGGGACCTTTCTTCTCCTCGTCGAGTCCGCCATCGATAGCAACTGACACCGCATCATTTTCATTGGATACCGTGTTATCCCAGCTAAGTATCAATCCACCCAGTATTACACCAAATACAATCACAACAATGATTGGCTTTAGATTGGTTTTATCCACAATTCACTCCTTAAGGAACCTTAACCTGCGCTTAAGCTTTAATTAATTGTTTGACGTGAGGCCTCATCAATCGGCTGAGCAATCAGCCGCTCAATTTCATTGATCAGACGTTGATAGTTTGCAAGTGCTTGTAAATATAATGTCTGATTCTGAAACAGCGTACGCTGTGCATCCAACATCTCCAGGAATCCAAATCGTCCCAGCTCATAGCCCCTGCGCGCAGTCACAGAAGCTTCTCTGGCACCCGGCAATATCTCTTCACGCAACATACTGATTTGACTGTGTGCTGCTATTAATGCTTCATAGGCCTGCACAAGTAAGACTCTTAACCGCAAATCAGTTGCGGCCCATTCATCTTCTGCCTTGTTTACGCGTTGATGTGCCTCAAGGAGGTTACCCTGGTTTCGGTTAAATAATGGCAGAGGTATAGAAAGTCCAAGCACTGCTGTTGTGTCGTGCCGTTGCTGTTGTTCTGTTGTCGAAAAACGTCTGACACCCGCCATAACTGTAATATCAGGAATACGTTGCGCCTTCTGCAGCCCCAATAATGCTTTGCGCTGCGCTAGGTTTAACCGACTACCCAGTGCTGCCGGATTGGAATAAAGATGCTCAGCCAGGACGTCAAATTCTGGAATAGTGACAAATGATTCAAGATCACCCAACACATGTTTAAATCTTGGCATTGGGTCGCCCCACAGCAAAGCTAATTGTTTACGTGCAATCTCCAAATTATGTCGCGCCTGTTCAAGTTCAATTCTTGTCGTTGCAAACGCTACTCTGGCTCTGGTCTCTTCAATGGGCGGCACTTTCCCGCTCAGAACTCGTTTTGCAACAGCATCAACCACCGTTTGCGCTAACGCCAGACTTTCATCAGCAAGTTGCAATCGCTGCTGGCCCGCGAGTACATCAGTGAATAGATTGGCCACTTGAGCAATCAAATCCAGACGTCTGGTTTCATAATCCTGTCCAGCTCGTTCTTGGCCCAATGATGCGGCATTCGTTCGCGCTGCGCGTTTATTACCCATTTCAATTAATTGGCTAATTCGAATCGATCCAAATCGTGCACCGGGGCTATTGGGTCGCGTACCGACATCCTCAGCATCTATTAGTAATTGTGGGTTTGGTAACAAACCAGCTTGCAATATCACGCCCTCCAACGCACCCATTTCTTTAGCAAAAGCTGCCAATTCGGGATTATGCTGTAGCGCAAGCTGCACTGCATCACGTAAAGTAAGCGCTGCCTTTTCATCGAGCAAAAACGGTGCTGTCTTATCTATATCTTGTCTTGAAAACACCAAGGAGGTTGCATCTTCGGCAATGGATAATGAAATAAAACCAAAGATCAGGATTGGCGATCCAATTGTTATCAGAAACCAGCGCCGGCACTGCAATGCCGCGAATAATGCGTTAGCATTCATGAGAAACCCTCTACCAGATTTACATTTGGTTTACAAACGACCAAGCAATGAATAAAGCAGTTCGAACGCAGTTAAAAGTACAGCGACACTCATTAAACACAAGACACCTGGATCAGTTCAGGTGACTTATCATTTGAGCAATTAACTACTCGCCCAGCTTAGCCTGAAGCTTTAACTGACAGAGATATTTCGAGGAGGGCGAAACGGCGAATCCAGAACCGATTCAGGGACTGTAACCGGAAAAAATACTGCCAGGATCTCTTTACCGTCAGCTGCGGGGAGTAACGGTGGAAGTGTAAAGTAGAAGGGCTGATATTGTCCCGCCGCGTGGAGACATAAATGCGTTATAAAATCCAGATTCTTATCATCCGTCATGTCATTATGCTGACGCAATTCCACCTCTTTTACCGGTGTAAATGACAGGGTATATTGGTGGTCATCAAGTCCCTGTGCGAATGCTTCACCATGAAATGTCCAGCCAAACGCATTCGTCAGCAAACTGACAAATAACAACACAATAACGGAATTAATAACCAAATGCTTGCTCATAGACTGCGGATTATATACTTGCCAAGTAATGCTGCCAACTTAATTCAGGCTGTCCAGATCACTCACATAACAACCTGATAGTTCCCAAAACAGACTGACTACACAATCTTAATGCCTTCGAATTCCAGCATCTCCACCAGCGCTATTAACGGCAATCCTACCAGTGCATTTGGATCATCACCGGTCATACGCTCAATTAGCACGATACCCAGTCCTTCAGATTTCGCACTACCCGCACAATGATAGGGCTTCTCTTTATTCAGGTAATTTTCAATTTGCCGATCGTTTAGCTCACGGAATTTGACGTAATAAGGAATTATACGTGTTTGTATGCGATTGTTACGACTATTAAAAAGACTTAATGCCGTGTGAAATACAACCTCCTTTCCACGCATTAAACGCAACTGTTTAATCGCATTTTCATGATTTAAAGGTTTTCCTAACTGCACACCTTCAAGTACTGCCACTTGATCAGCACCTATGATTAATGCGTCGGTATAAATGATCGCAACAGAACGGGCTTTGGCCTCAGCTAAGCGTAAAGCAGTCGCTTCAGGCATTTCATCAGGCAACGGTGCCTCATCAATTTCCGGACTGGCAATTTCAAATGGAATCTGCAGTCGTCGGAGTAGCGCCTGACGGTAAATAGAACTTGACCCTAAGACTAGCTGCTGTATTTTTTTTTGCATTTTTCAGGAATCTATAACTAGATATTTTTGACTTATAAAGTTAAAAACTTTAACATGCCCGCCTTATGTCTGTCCGATTTGTCATAGATTCTCTCGATTATGTGCGCAATGCAAGGGTACATCATGGTAGAATCTCCCCCGCTGAATTTACCCGTTTACAGAGCTATTTATTTGATAGTTACGGTGAATTGGAATATACCGTTAGCGGTTTGCTTGATGAATACAGCAGGCCAACAATATGTATTCTCATCAAAGGCGAGATAAATCTCTGTTGCCAACGCTGTCTGGGTAAATTAGCGCATACGCTGGATTTGCAAACCAACTTATTGCTGGTCAAAAATGAGGCTGAACTAGAGCAAAATGATGAAGATGACACAGTTGATAGCATCCTGGTTTCATCGGAAATGGATGTCCCGGGATTAGTTGAAGATGAAATAATTTTAAGCTTTTCAATCTCATTGTGTCATCAGGAAGGTAAGTGTTCAACAGAGCTTTCGGCTAACCATCAAGTGGTTGACAAAAAACTGCGTGAACACCCGTTTGCGGCATTAGCGGAATTAAAAAAAACGCACTGATTTTTTTCAAGGAGTTAATTTTATGGCTGTTCAACAAAACAAAAAGTCGCCGTCACGACGTGGCATGCATCGCTCCCACCAAGCGCTGCCCGGCTCACCGCTGGCAATTGAACCAAGCACTGGTGAAGCGCATTTACGCCACCACATAAGCCCTAATGGCTATTATCGGGGCAAGAAAGTTGTAAAGACAAAGAACGATAACGACGATTAAAAATCAATTTATTCACCAGACGCTACTGAGTAACTAATTTATTCTGCAATAAGAGTATCCAAATTGAATATCACTGTAGCGATAGATTGCATGGGGGGTGATCACGGTACCCATGTAACGGTTTCTTCAGCGGTTGACTATCTCCAACTTGACACTGAAACCGATATTATTTTGGTCGGTATCCCTGACGTTATCGAAGCAGAATTACGTGTTTTAAAGACTGAGCTTAGCCCGCGTTTAAGATTGCACCCAGCAAGCGAAGTTGTTGGCATGGATGAACCTCCGGCATTGGCACTTCGTGGCAAAAAAGACTCCTCCATGCGCGTAGCCATTAATCTGGTTAAAAGTGGCGAGGCTCAGGCCTGCATCAGCGCGGGAAACACCGGCGCACTTTTGGCAACCTCCCGCTTCGTTCTAAAAACAATTCCGGGCATTGATCGTCCTGCTCTTGCAGTTGTCCTGCCCACCATTAAAGGCCATACTTACATTCTGGACTTAGGTGCAAATGTCGATTGTACGCCGCAACAATTGCTTCAATTTGGCGTCATGGGCGCTTCGCTGGTATCTTCAGTAGAAAATAAAAAAACGCCAAGTGTTGGCTTATTGAATATTGGTGAAGAGTCAATCAAAGGCAATGAAATAGTAAAGCAAGCAGCCGATCTATTACATGATAGCGGACTTAATTTTTACGGTAATATCGAAGGCGATGATATTTACAAAGGCACGACTGATGTCGTGGTATGTGACGGTTTTGTAGGCAATGTAACCTTAAAAACTTCAGAAGGTTTGGCTCAGATGCTGGCAACTTATCTGCGCGAGGAATTTAACCGAAATTTACTGACAAAATTTGCTGGCATCGTTGCTATGCCTGTCATTAACGCTTTTAAACGGCGAGTGGATCATCGGCAATATAATGGCGCCAGCCTGTTAGGACTGCGCGGCATTGTCATTAAGAGCCACGGCTCTGCCGACAGGCTTGCATTTTGTTCTGCTATTAAACGGGCAGTAGATGAAGTACGCGGCGGGATGCTGCGTCATATCAGTGAGCGTGTAGCAGAGTTATCTACCCGCACCAAACCCCAGCTAAAAGAAAATATAAAATAATGTACTCAAGAATTATTGGGACAGGCAGTTATCTTCCCGAAAAAATACTCACTAACCAAGATCTCGAACGCATCGTAGATACCAGTGACGAATGGATACATAGCCGTACCGGTATTACCCAGCGACATATTGCTGCAGACGATCAAATGGCCAGTGACCTGGCATTGAATGCCAGCAAAATGGCTATGGAAATGGCGAATCTGGTTGCTGATGAAATTGATCTTATTATTGTTGCCACCACAACGCCAGACATGATTTTTCCTAGTACCGCTTGTATTTTACAGGAAAAATTGGGCGTAAAAGATTGCCCGGCTTTTGATATCCAAGCCGTATGCAGCGGCTTTGTCTATGCGCTCGCTATGGCCGATATGTTTATCCGTGCAGGAAAATGTCGCAATGCATTAGTTGTAGGTAGTGAAATTTATTCCAATATCGTTGACTGGAACGACCGTAGCACTTGTGTATTGTTTGGTGATGGCGCAGGTGCCGTGATATTAACCAAAGACGAACAACCAGGTATCCTTTCGAGCCATTTGCATGCCAATGGAAGTTACAGTAAAGCTCTCTCTGTGCCTGGCAATATTTCTCGCGGCAAAATACAAGGTAATCCATACATTAGTATGGAAGGAAATACCGTGTTTAAGTTTGCCGTAAAAGTACTGGAAGATGTTGCTCGTGAAGCGATGGCCGAAAATAATCTTCAAGCATCCGATATCGACTGGCTAATTCCTCACCAAGCGAATATTCGCATCATTAAATCGACTGCGAAAAAACTCGGCATACCAATGGAGAAAGTGGTTACCACTGTAGAGAAGCATGGCAACACTTCAGCAGCGTCTATTCCACTGGCTCTGGATATTGCTGTCCGCGACGGACGAATAAAATCTGGCCAGCTTGTGTTGCTTGAGGGTATTGGCGGCGGCTTTACCTGGGGAGCAGTTTTACTCCGCTGGGGTGATTTATGAAATTTGCCTTTGTATTTCCTGGTCAAGGTTCACAATCCGTTGGCATGATGAACGGATATACTGATTTGCCGATCGTACGTGATACTTTTTCTGAAGCATCCGATCTTCTGGGTCAGGATTTTTGGACAATGGTTAATGACGGCTCAAGTGATGACCTTAACCTCACAATCAACACGCAACCATTAATGCTGATGGCAGGTGTTGCCATATTCCGTGCCTGGACTAACCTGGGTGGCTCAAGACCAATGTTTCTAGCCGGACATAGCTTGGGTGAATATACGGCGCTGGTTGCATCGGAAGCACTCACCTTTGCTGATGCGCTCACATTAGTACGCTTTCGCGCACAGGTGATGCAACAGGCAGTACCCACAGATGTTGGCGCTATGGCCGCGATATTAGGTCTTGATGATGATATCGTGGAAGCGGTATGTGTTGAAATAACAAATAGCTCTAATGGAGAATCACTGGAACCTGCAAACTTCAATTCACCAGGACAAGTCGTCATTGCCGGACATAAGAACGCCGTATTACAAGGTATTGAATTAGCGAAAACAAGAGGTGCAAAACGCGCCGTATTGTTACCGATGAGCATCCCGTCACACTGCACCCTCATGCACTCAGCTGCACAAAAAATGCAGCAACAGCTTAAACAGATAAAACTGCAGATACCAACAATTCCTATCTTACATAATGTTGACGCACGGCAGCATTATGACGTGTCGTCTATCAAAGATATTTTGGTCAAACAATTATATAGCCCTATCCGATGGGCAAGTACCATTCAATGCTTTGTGACTGAGGGAATCACACATATAGCAGAGTGTGGGCCAGGAAAAGTATTAGCCGGTCTTAATAAGCGAATAGATGGCAATTTACAGAGCCTGACATTCATTGATAGCGAAGCTATCAGAAACGCCACAACGATACTGAGATAGTACAGAATGCACATTCCACACTCACTGGCGCTCACTGGTTTTAACGCAGGGTTATCATCATGGAGCTGTAATGCTGGAAAATAAAATAGCATTGGTAACAGGTGCTAGTCGCGGCATAGGGCAGGCTATCGCACTACAATTAGGTAAAAATGGCGCCATTGTCGTTGGCACTGCCACCACCCCAAATGGCGCTGAAGCCATTGACCACTATCTAAAAGAAGCAGGAATCAAAGGTATAGGCGCTGTACTCAATGTAAACGATGGTACCCAAATTAACAGCACTATTGAAAAAATACGAGAAACATTGGGCGAGGTTGCGATATTGGTGAATAATGCGGGAATCACTCGCGATAATTTATTAGTCCGAATGAAAGATGAAGAATGGGATGAAATTATGGAAACTAACCTAAAATCCATCTTTCGCCTGAGCCGTGCCGTATTGCGAGCCATGATGAAAGCTCGTTTCGGACGTATTATTAATATTTCATCAGTCGTTGGATCAATAGGGAATTCAGGGCAATCAAATTATGCCGCTGCAAAAGCAGGAATATTTGGCTTTAGCAAATCCTTGGCACGTGAGGTAGGTAGCCGTAACATTACCGTAAACTGCATTGCACCAGGCTTTATTGATACAGACATGACACGGTCACTTACCATCGAACAGCAACAAAACCTAATCCAACATGTCCCATTGGGAAGATTAGGACGTGCAGAAGAAGTCGCTTCTGCAGTTGTATATCTTGCATCACCCGCTGCAGGCTATATTACCGGATCAACACTACATGTTAATGGTGGAATGCACATGGATTAATAATCTGTAATCAATCAGTTGAAGCAACACTTGAACGGATATGAGTTTTTTCTTTAAAAACTGTTGCGATGGTAATTACATTCGTAATTTCTCATCATATTCCAGTTTTGCTAGCATCTAAAATTTGCTAGAATGGCGATATTTTTTCTTACCTGAGAAGGAAGTACCGAGATGGATAATAATATAGAGCAGCGCATAAAAAAAATCGTAGCTGAACAACTTGGCGTAAACGAAGCTGAAGTAAAAAAAGAATCTTCGTTTGTTAATGATCTGGGTGCAGACTCACTCGATACGGTAGAACTCGTGATGGCACTTGAGGAAGAATTTGAGTGCGAAATCCCTGATGAGCAGGCTGAGAAAATAAATACGGTTCAAGAAGCGATTGATTACGTTAGCAATCACACAAAGTAATTTTCTGATTTTATGTAGCTCATATTGGAGTCATCTTGTCCAAACGCAAGGTAGTTATTACTGGATTGGGTATTGTCTCGCCTGTTGGAAATATTGTTTCAGATGCATGGGAGAACATCCAGTCCGGAAAATCCGGCATTACCAGAATAACGCGATTTGATGCGTCAGCTTTTGCATCACAGATCGCTGGAGAAGTTAAGAACTTCGACATCAAGGAATACCTTTCCGTCAAGGATGCGCGTCGTATGGATATTTTTATCCACTACGGCATGGCAGCAGCCATCCAGGCTGTAAAGGATGCAGGGATTGAGGATACGAGCAATATCGACCCCGAACGTATCGGCGTCAATATTGGCTCGGGTATTGGTGGTCTGCCGATGATTGAGAATACTGACAACGCTTATCACGTTGGCGGAGCACGAAAAATCTCGCCTTTCTTCATCCCAAGCACCATCATTAATATGATCGCTGGCAATCTATCGATTATGTTCGGCTATAAGGGACCCAATATCGCCATTGTTACTGCCTGTACCACGGGAACACACAGCATTGGCAGTTCTGCCCGGATGATCGAATATGGTGATGCCGATGTAATGGTCACGGGAGGTGCTGAATCATGTGTAACACCACTCGCCATTGGTGGATTTTCTTCTGCAAAAGCCCTATCTGTTCGCAATGACGACCCCGTTACTGCCAGTCGTCCATGGGATATAGCCAGAGATGGTTTTGTCTTAGGTGAAGGTGCCGGCGTCCTTGTGCTCGAAGAATTTGAGCATGCTAAACGCCGCGGCGCGACCATCTACGCCGAGTTAGCTGGTTTTGGCATGAGTGCTGACGCACATCATATGACGGCACCTTGCGATGATGGCGAAGGTGCTGCGCGCTGTATGACCAACGCACTTAAAAATGCAGGAATAAACGCCACTGAAGTTGACTATGTCAATGCACATGGCACATCCACTCCATTGGGCGATATTGCTGAGACTATCGCCGTTAAACGATGCTTTGGTGATCATGCGAAGAAACTCGCTGTAAGTTCTACTAAATCCATGACGGGGCATTTACTGGGTGCGGCCGGTGGCGTGGAAGCCGTCTTCTCTATACTGGCACTCCATCACCAGATTGCGCCACCTACCATTAACATTTTTGAACAAGATCCACAGTGTGATCTGGATTATGTTCCCAATGCAGCAAGAAATATGAAAATAGATGTCACCATGTCAAATTCCTTTGGATTTGGTGGGACTAATGGAACGCTAGTTTTCCGTAAAGTGTAAATCTACTCCTTCTGGCGCATGCGTACGCTAACACGCCTTTTTATTCTCATTTTCTTTGCAGCCATTCTGTTTCTCGGGTGGCTTTATTATCATGTCCACAAGGATATCCAGCTTCCCGTCACACCCTATGAGTTTACGGTTGAATCAGGTAGCAGCCTGAGAAACATAACGCAACAACTCGCTAACGCTGAAATCCTTTCCAATACCTGGTCATTTATACTTTTATCACGTTTTATGGGTAATGAATCATTACTCAAGGCGGGTGACTATACATTGACCGAAAATCTTTCACCGATAGAGTTACTGGAATATCTTATCAAAGGTGATGTAAAACAGAATGAGATTAAGTTTATTGAAGGCTGGACATTTTCCCAACTTAGAAATGTACTCAATGAACACCCGGCGATACGCCACGATACAATCAATTTAAGTGATCAAGAAATCCTGCGGTTAATTGGTGCGAATGAAACAGCCGCAGAGGGCCTGTTCTTTCCAGATACCTATTATTTTCTAAGAAACAGTAGTGATGTAGAGATTTTGCAACGTGCTTACCTTGCAATGCAGCGCAATTTGCAGGTTGTTTGGATAACGCGCAATGAACCTTCTCCTTTGAACAATACCTATGAAGCCTTGATTCTTGCCTCCATTATTGAAAAAGAAACAGGTCTGGATCGCGATCGCGCCGAGATAGCCGGTGTATTTATTAACCGCTTGCGTATCGGTATGCGCATGCAAACGGACCCTACCGTCATCTATGGCATGGGCGATACATTTGATGGCAATTTACGTAAAAAAGATCTGAGTACTGATCATAGTCACAATACCTATACCCGCCTTGGTCTACCACCCACACCGATTGCCTTACCCGGATTAGCTTCAATTCAGGCAGCGCTTAATCCTGCTGAAACTAAGGCGATATATTTTGTTGCAAAGGGAAATGGAAAATCACAATTCTCCACTAACCTGGCTGATCATAATCGTGCTGTCGCGAAATATCAGAAACGACAAAAACAATGATACTCACTGTATCAAAGCGCCTGATTAATTGCAGCGGCACTATATGACGCAATTCTCCATCATAGTTCCTACGTTAAACGAATCTCAAAATATTGACTTACTCTTAACCCGTCTATTCTCACTTGATCTTGCTCCAGATAGTTTTGAAGTCGTTTTTGTTGATGATGGCTCAACGGATGGCACACCGGAAAAAATACGTGCCTGGAAAGATCGAGCTAATGTACGGCTTATTGAAAGACATGAAAACCCGGATTTAACCGCATCGATACTCACTGGCGTCGCCTGTGCCACAAGTGAAGTCATTGTTGTAATGGATGCAGATCTTAGTCACCCACCTGAGCGTTTGCGTGCGGTTATAAAACCAATACTGGATGGCAACTATGATGTTGCCATCGGCAGTCGTTATAAATCCGGCGGCAGTACTGAAAACTGGCCTTGGTATCGGGAATGGTTATCACGTGCTGGCGGCTGGCTCGCATGCCCAATTTGTGATGTCAGTGACGTAACATCTGGATTCTTTGCCTTTCGTCGAGAACTTATAAAACTTATCCCCGAGAATGCGCGTGGTTATAAGATCTTGCTTGAACTGGTAATGGCGGGGCAAGGAAAATTCCGAGTCATTGAAATACCCATCTGTTTTAGTAATCGCATTCACGGCTCATCCAAATTAACGTTTTCTCACCAGTGGATCTATTTACAACGCTTAATGTCCTTAGCTGGTGGCACAGTGACTGCTGATACCGCCAGTCGATTCGCCCTGATTGGCTTATTTGGCGTACTCATTGACGCGCTACTTTTCCAGTGGATGATCAGCCATGGCGCTGGACTCGCTGCCGCGCATATTTTAAGTTTCTTCGCTGCGGCAACAGTCAACTATTTACTTAATTCTCAATGGGCCTTTCGGCAACATCATGCCGACGATTTACAATGGCATCAATTTGGCCGTTTTCTGGCAGTCGGTGTATTAGCGCTATTACTACGTGGCGGTGTACTGGCATTCCTGGTTTATGTATGGCACATCCCAACCCTGCTGGCTATTTTCCCAGCTATCCTGGTAACTGCCGGCGTTAACTATTTCGGCTCTGCTTTTTATGTATTTCCAAATGTAAAGCATATTCCTCCATTGGAGATTCGCTGGCGCGTTGCATCATTCGGCATTGTCACCTTTGTCATCCTGCTACGCCTGGTTTACCTTGGCCAGGCACAACTTCTTCCAGATGAAGCATACTACTGGAATTACGCCCAGCATATGGATCTGAGTTTTTTTGATCACCCGCCCATGGTTGCCTGGTTGATCTGGCTGGGAACATCTGTGATGGGTCAGAATGAATTTGGTGTGCGAATTGGTGCATTCCTTTGTGGCTTGATAGCAATGGGATATCTGTATGCATTGACCCGAAACCTGTATGACAAATCCACTGGCATGCGTGCGGTGCTGTTACTGAGCATATTGCCCTTGGGCTTTGCATCCAGTATGTTAATGACGACAGATGCCCCAGTCGTCGCCGCATGGGCTGCGTCGCTGTATTACATGGAACGTGCGTTGGTTGCTGATCGAAGTACAGCCTGGCCAGGTATGGGTATTGCCTTTGGCCTCGGTCTTTTGTCTAAATACACCTTGGGTTTACTCGGTCTTGCCGCGTTGATATTTGTCATTCTGGATCCAACGGCACGCCGCTGGATGAAACGACCACACCCTTATTTTGCTGCAGCACTTGCGCTGGTATTATTTTCGCCCGTCATTATCTGGAATTTCGAGAATAACTGGGTATCATTCCTGTTCCAGTCAACTCGCCTGCTGGAAGATGAATATCATTTCTCGGTTCATCACCTGATTCTTCATTTGATGATCCTGCTAACGCCAGTTGGGTTTTTCGCCGCAATGCTGGCTTTATTCTCAAACGAGAATATAACTGAAAATAACCTATATAAACGTAAGCAGCGCTTATTTATACGCGTATTTACTGGCGTTCCATTAGCCATTTTTTTTATCCTGAGCACTTTTGATTTGCCGCGATTTCATTGGACCGGCCCGATTTGGCTCGCAATTTTACCCACCATCGCCTGGATGATGGGACAAACTGGCCAGCTACGTTCTATGGCAAACCGTTTATCCGCAGCCTGGCAGCCTACGATCATCGCCTGCCTGTTTATCTATGCGTTTGTACTCCACTATGTTGTCCTCGGAATACCCGGCCTCTCCTACAAAGCACTCCCAGAACATTATTTCTGGCGCGAAACCACCGCTGAAGTTGAGCAAATTGCAAAAGAAATTAAACATCAGACGGGCAAAGAACCAATTGTGGTCGGCATGAGTAAATGGTCAGTTGCCAGTGAACTTTATTTTTATAATTCAAGTAGCCATCCTATGGATATTCGTTCGCGCAATCTGTTTGGTGATAGTGGTGCCATGTTCGACTTCTGGTTTCCATCACAACCACCGACAACACGACCAATTATCCTCATTGGCAGAAAAAGGCATCAGCTGGAACACGATCGACAGAGAAATGATCTGGACCAAATGCTTCTTCAACCTGGCCCGGTACAATACCGGATAATCATGCGGGATGGCATTCCACTCCGACGTATTTATTACCGGGTTGCTCAAGGCTATCGAGGGATTCCATTATCGGTATCAGCATCCCACAAGAATAATAGAATCGCTGATTAACAAATGCTAACGGGTGTGAGGAAAGATATCACCAACCAACCAGATTGAGCCGATTCCCAGTAAAATTAATGCAACCTGTTGAGCTGTGGCGCTAATTTCTGGACGCTTATGTAAACCCGGAATTAAATCCGACATGGCCACATAAATCATGCTGGCTGAGGCAAGTCCGAGTAAAGGTGAGATAAGATGATCCATTTTATCCAGCATCAAATAGGCAAGCACACCACCCACCAGGGTAGCGAAGCTGGATAACAGGTTCATCAAGAATGCACGTCGGCGGGTATAGCCCGAATTGAGGAGAATGATAAAGTCACCCGCCTCCTGTGGAATTTCATGCGCAATAATGGCGATCGACGTGACTATACCGAGTTGCACATCCACCATAAATGCAGCAGCGATCAAAATACCATCAACAAAATTATGGAAAGTATCGCCCAGAATAATCATCATGCCACTACGACCCCGATCAGAGTCATGGTCATGATTACTCGAAGTTACAACCGTTGAAACACCCTGTTGCAGGTCATGAACCTCACATTCATCCAAGTGACAGTGCCGCCACAACACCAATTTTTCCAGAATAAAAAACAGCAGGATACCAATCAGGATAATGGCGCTGATTTGTCTTGGGTCTTCTGCAAGTTCAAACGCTTCTGGTAACGTGTTGAGGAAAGAGGCCCCTAATAAAGCACCAATGGCATAAGAAACCAGCATGGATAGCCATGAAGTGCGTGTATTAAGTGCCAGTAAGGCAGCAAATAACAGGCTCAATACGCCACCGAGAAAACTGGCAGCAATGATCCAGGAAAGCGTTGACATAAGGTTAATTCATAAGGAAAGGCGGGATTATACGCTGTTGCATGCTGACACATTGAGAAGTTAAAAAGGTGAGGATCTCTCAAGCCAGATTAATGCCGCCATACGTCCGGTTTCACCATCACGACGATATGAAAAGAATCGAGCTGGATCACTGAATGTGCAAACCCCCCCCCCATAAATCTCAGTTACTCCAATTGCCGCCAGTCGCTGACGTGCCAGCAGAAAAAGATCAGCCAACCATTTATCACTCGTATTATCATGCGGTCGAACAAAAGCAAGATCAGACTGGCTATCATAGCTTATAAAAACTTCACGTACCGCCTCACCCACTTCAAAGTGATTGGGACCAATGGCCGGACCAAGCCATGCCATCAGTTTTTTGTTACCGTTACTATCCCTTATTGCAGCAACTGATTGCTCAATGATGCCTGCAGCCAGCCCACGCCAACCCGCATGAACAATACCCACCACCGTTCCCTCCGTATCACATAAAAATACAGGCAAACAATCCGCCACCATGACAGCGCAGACCCTCCTATAATGACGACTTAATGCCGCATCTCCTTCTGGCGCTGGTACATCGTCATTCATCCAGACGGGCAACGTACCATGCACCTGTTTCAGCCAGTTAGGTTCTTCCGGTAGATATGGGCGGAGCAAAGTTCGATTATGTGCCACATTTCCCGGATCATCGTTGACATGATCACCCAAATTTAAGGCCGCATAGGTATCATTTGGCCCACTACTGACACCACCTTTCCGTGTTGTAAATATTGCCTTAACATTGCTTGGTGCTGGCCAATCAGGAATAATCCAGTCGTGCATATTTCTTAATAAAATTATTTACGAATAACGGTTATACCCGAATTGTACATTCACGGCACGATGAATTTCCTGATTTCTAGGTTAAAATACACGCTTGGTGGGTTATTCTTGATTGAATCAATTCTTTTTTGACCGCACAAAACAAAATGGGCAATGTCATATCCTGACAAATTGAAAATAAATGGTGCCAGATATAGGTGTAATAATGAATCAAATAAAAAACATAGTAAACCATATGCGGACATGCCTGTTATTTGCTGTGATGACCGCAATCTTGTTAACGCATGCATCCAGTAGCAGCGCAAATGACGAAAATGAATTTCTCAAATCCGCCTTCACTGGAAAAACGACAACCGTAGAAGAATTACTGGAAAAAGGTGTCAACCCAGACTTTCAAAACGAAGATGGTTTTACGGCATTGATCGTTGCGGCTCAAAATGGCAATACTGCCGTCGTTCAAGCATTACTGAATAAAAATGCCAAACTTGACTTACAAAACAAGGGTGGCGCCACCGCACTGATCCTTGCTGCCAAAAATGGGCATAAGGCCATTATTAACGCATTGTTGGAAAAAGGTGCCAGTGTGGATCTGCAAACCATTGATGGCATTACTGCGCTAATGATCGCTTCACTGGGTGGTCATGAAGCCATTGTTGATACCTTGCTGAAAAAAGGAGCCGACGTTAACCTGCAAAATAACGACAAACTTACGGCACTCATGGTCGCGTCACTGGAAGGGCATGTCGGCATCGTTGACAAATTACTGGCAAAAAATGCCAAGACCAATCTGCAAGCCAGCGACAATACCTCTGCCATCTATATGGCGGCGCAGAATGGCCACACAAAAATCGTTGAAGCCTTATTGGCAAAAGGTGCCCCTACCGATCTGAAAGCAATAAACGAGACCACTGCCTTGTATATCGCCTCGCAAAATGGACATACAGACGTGGTAAAAGCCTTGTTGGCAAAAGGTGCGGCCGTCGATTTGACCGACAAGAATGAGGCCTCTGCTCTTATAATGGCGGCGCTATATGGCCACACAGAGGTTGTTAATGCCTTATTGGGAAAAGGTGCTCGTACCGATCTAAAAGCCAAAAATGGGTTTACACCTCTGATATTAGCGGCTCAGAACGGAAATACGGAGATTATTAAGGCATTACTGGCAAAAGGTGCAAAAATTGACTTAAAAAATGATGATGGCATTACCGCGCTGATGTGGGCTGCATTACATAATCATGCCGATGCAGTGAAAATATTGCTGGAAAAAGGTGCAAATCGGGATCTAACAAGCAAAAGTGGGAAAACCGCACTGGAGATTACAAGAGACCCAGTGATTATTCAGTTGCTTAAAAGCTGATTGAACCAGCGGCTGTCTCGCGTCAACTAACTTGTCCACATTGACGACAATTAAGATGTCCGGTTGAATGATAGTGATTTATTTTTTCAGTTGTTGTTTTTTCCGATAACTCTCTCCTTCGATTTCTATAATGTGAGCATGATGAATAATGC
>JAUXRH010000115.1 GCA_030682075.1 Nitrosomonas sp. | reverse complement strand
TCGACGGGGGTAGCAGGTACAACTGATGGCGATTGCAGGGCTTGAAATGACTCATGTCGCTTTTCCAAAAATCCGGTTTCAATTGAGCGCTATTTTAACAAATTAACCATCCAGATGCTTTAAGTCCGACAGACTCCTAGGCGATCTATATGGCAAATATGGCGACAGGTTGCTGGAGCAGAATGTCCGCTGCTTCCTGCAGGCGCGTGGCAAGGTCAATAAAGGAATGCGTTCTACTATTCTTAACGACCCGGAAATGTTCTTTGCCTACAACAACGGGATTACAGCAACTGCCCGCGAGGTGATTACTGAGCCCAAAGCAGATGGTATCTACATCAGGGAAATTAAAGATCTTCAGATTGTAAACGGTGGGCAGACCACGGCGTCGTTGTTTCATACCCGCAGGAAGGATAAAGCCGCTCTCGAAAAGATATTTGTGCAGATGAAGCTTTCCGTGGTGGACAGTGAAAAAAGTGAAGAAGTCATTCCAAGAATTTCTGAATATGCCAATACGCAAAACAAAGTTAATACAGCGGATTTCTTCTCCAATCACCCATTCTATATAAGGATGGAGGAATTTTCTCGACACCTCTGGGCACCACCTCAGCAGGGGGCATTGCGCGAAAGCAAATGGTTTTACGAACGCGCCAGGGGGCAGTATTCCGATGCTCAAGCGAAAACATCGAAGACTGAGAAAAAGAAGTTTCTGGCCGAATTTCCATCATCCCAGATGTTCGCCAAGACTGACCTGGCGAAATTCGAGAATGTATGGGAAGACAAGCCGACCTATGTAAATCTTGGGGCGCAGAAGAATTTTGCACAGTACGCAAAAAAGATTGGCCAGGAGTGGGCAAAGAATCCCGATCATTTCAATGAACTCTATTACAAGCGAGCTATCGCGAAGGCGATTCTGTTCTGGAATGTTCTGGAAGACAGAAAAGATTGTGTCCGTCCAGCCATGGTACAGTGGTGGCTACAGAGCAAATATTGTGGCTTATACCTTGGCTCTACTTTCCAAGTTATGCGCTGATATGGGCAAATCATTCGATTTCATGAAGGTGTGGGAAACGCAGGACATTACAGACGTGATGAGAGACGCCATTGAAATAACCGCCAAGGTCGTGTTTGACAGCATCATGACCCCAATGGCTGGCATTTCAAATATTTCCGAGTGGTGCAAGAAGGAAGCCTGTTGGGATCGCCTTCAACTGAAGTCCGATGAATTAAAGTCCTCGCTACCACAATCGTTTTTAAACAGCCTCGTTGGTAAAGAAGATATTGTCAATGAGGTAAAGTCAGCTGCCAGAGCTCAGAAAATTGACAACGGAATTGAAGTGCAGAAAGAAGTCATCAGTATTCCTGCTACGAAATTGCGACGGATTATAACCGATGGCATAAGAAAAATCTTTCCTCGCTAATGGAAACAGGGATTCTTCAGGTTGCATCGCAGATACCCGTCAGAATCCCATCTGAGAAACAATCGATGATACTGATTGACGTGCTGGCGAAATATTCGGCTTAAGGGCACCTCTAAAAACCCATATTTGCGAGCAGCCGCTTTGCGGCTTGCCTGCTTACCCCGTTTTGTCACCATACTTCGTTGCCCGCAAAAAATATTTCCTTGCCTATCCATCATATGCTGCGTCAATATTTTTTATTCGCGCCTGGCCTTGTTTAGAACTCTGAATTTTTAGAGGTGCCCTTAACTTCATCTTGGCATCAGAGTTTTTAGAAAAAAACACGAATTAACCATCATGAATTTTATGAGAGGGTAATGTGTATTCAGTCTTATAATTAGCGATTTTCTGTGTTACACCGGTAATTACTCAGATTGCTGAGGTTATGGTGTCATGCAATAACTACTGAATGGTCCTACAATAATTCCAACTATGACGACTATATCCCCTGTTACTGGATTTTTGGGTAAATTAAAGCATTGGTTTGATATCAATATTCTTGCGCTTGGGCGTGAAATGCGGCTTTCTTTTTTGCCGCCGCTCATGGTTTATGCTGCTGCGGGCATTTCTGGCTTGACTGCTATTGTCGGCACATTTTATGTCAAGGAGCAATTAGGGCTCTCTGCTGAATTTCTGGCAATGCTGGGGTTCTGGATGATGCTGCCATGGGCGTTAAAAATGCCACTGGGTCATCTGGTTGATCTGATGTGGCGATGGAAAAGCTTGCTTGTCTATATGGGCGCAGGCTTGGTTACGCTGAGTCTGCTGATCATGATCGGATTGCTGGGACATACCGATGATATGCTTGCCGTTGCATCGGCTGAGACCTGGTTTGTTGCCGCCGCCTTACTTGCGCCAATTGGCTATGTGCTGCAGGATGTAGTTGCTGATGCCATGACGGTTGAAGCGGTGCCGAGGGTGGATGTCGACGGAGAAAAACTGGGTCTTGGTCAACGTAAGCAAATGCATGTCACCATGCAGACACTGGGCCGTGTCGCCATCATTGGTGGCGGAATTCTGGTTTCATTGGTGAATGTTTTTGTTTTACGTGATGCGGGAACATTGCCAGAGGTGGAGAAAGCGGCTATTTATTTGTATGTTTATCAGCTGGGATTGATCATTCCGCTTGTTTCAATCCTGGGGGTGGCATTTGCCGCGTGGATACAACGGCGTGACATGGCACGATTTATGACGCAAGGTCATAGTCGTCAGGAAAGTAGGATGCTGCTGGGTCTTCATTCTGAGCCGCCGCCAATCAACTGGTGGATACTGGGCGGCGGATTGATTTTTACGGTCATGTCATTGAGCATTGGCCTTAGCCGTATACCGAATGGAGAAGAAATTATTTTTTGTTCATCCATGGCCATCGTGCTGTTTTTAATGTGGCGATTAGTGGGAGAACTTGAACCTGAGGCGCGTCGTGTACTGGTAGGAACTGCGATTCTTGTCTTTATTTTTCGTGCGCTTCCGGGTCCCGGTGCGGGCGCAACCTGGTGGATGATCGATGAGTTGGGATTTGATCAGCAATTTCTTGCTCATTTGTCATTAGTTGGCGCAACACTGACATTGGCAGGTATGTTTATTTTTCGTCGGTTTATGGCTGAGCGGTCAATTGCTTATATTGTTGGCTTTCTAACAATCGCCAGTACCTTATTATCGTTCCCGATTATTGGCATGTTTTTTGGTTTCCATGAGTGGACGGCATCGGTTACAGGCGGCTTTGTCGATGCACGCTTTATTGCCCTTATTGATACTGCGTTGGAGTCACCCTTAGGGCAGATCGCGATGATTCCGATGTTGGCATGGATTGCTAATTCCGCGCCGGAAAATTTAAAAGCCACTTTTTTTGCGGTGATGGCTTCATTTACCAATCTTGCCTTGTCTGCTTCACAGCTGGGTACCAAATATTTAAACCAGATTTATGAAGTTACACGTGAAGTAAAGGAGCCAGCAACCGGTCAGATTGTCATCGCGGCTGATTACAGTGAATTGGGCCAGTTATTGATTACGGTCACGATTATTGGCTTTGTATTGCCGTTATTGACGATATTGTTCGTTAAGCATTCGCGCTTTCATAATGCTTGAGTATGTCTTTCAATCGCTATTTCTTTTGTTGCAAAATTTCCTCAATTAATTCCTTTGGGTGCCGATATAGCTTTCTGCCTTTATATATGGCTGGTTCTGCAGAAATAGCTAAAGGTATATTTTTAATTTGCGCAAAAAACTGAAGAACCCTATGCACCTGGTTTTATCAGTTGCTTGTATTTATTTAATAAAGGAGAGAGAAAGTGAAGAAATTTCTTTTGATTGTGGTCATATCATTTGCATTTATTGGATTTGCAAATGCAGGAATCAATGTTAATACCGCATCTCAATCTGAGCTTGAGACGCTTCAGGGAATTGGCCCAGCTAAAGCAAAAGCTATTATTGAATATCGTGAAAAGAACGGCCCCTTTGTGTCAAAGGATGACCTGCAAAAGGTAGATGGCATAGGGCCAGGTATTATCAAGCAGCTTCGTGAAAATATAACGATAGATGCCAATATAGAGCCGAAAGTCGCTGTTGGTCAGGAGAATGAGACTAACGCGAATTAATTAAAAGTAAATATGAACAAAAAACCCGGGATTACCCGGGTTTTTTGTTCATATTTACTTTTATACCTGGGTGTTTCAACCCGTACGCTATGTGCGATAATCCAAGGCTGTCAGTTATGGTCTGAATTGCCTCATTCATATGGGCCTCTCTAAAAATCCATATTTGCGAGCAGCCGCTTTGCGGCTTGCCTGCTTACCCCGTTTCGTCACCATACTTCGTTGCCCGCAAAAAATGTTTTCTTACCTATCAATCATATGCTGCGTCAATATTTTTTATTTGCGCCTGGTCTTGTTTAGAACTCTGAATTTTTAGAGGTGCCCATATGTATAAGACTGTTGAAGATTTTATTGGCAATACGCCTTTAGTAAGGCTCAAGCGCTTGCCTGGAAGAACCAGTAATACGATTCTTGCCAAACTTGAAGGTAATAATCCGGCCGGGTCGGTTAAAGATCGTCCTGCATTATCAATGATTCACCACGCACAAAAGCGTGGCGAGATCAAACCTGGCGATACGCTGATCGAGGCAACCAGTGGCAACACGGGTATTGCTTTAGCAATGGCAGCGGCGGCAATGGGTTATCGAATGATATTGATCATGCCAGAGAATCTCAGTATAGAGCGACGCCAATCCATGCGCGCCTATGGCGCGAAAATTGTACTGACCTCAAAAGAAGGAGGTATGGAACAAGCACGGGATATTGCAGAGCAAATGCGAGTCGAGAGGAAAGGAATTATTCTCGATCAGTTTGCAAATCCAGACAATCCATTGGCGCATTATGAAGGTACGGCACCTGAAATCTGGCGTGATACCGATGGAAAGATAACGCATTTTGTGAGCAGTATGGGAACCACCGGCACCATCATGGGGTGTGCCAGGTATCTTAAGGAAAAGCATCCGTCAGTCAGAATTATTGGTGTTCAGCCAGAAGAAGGCGCCCAAATTCCAGGAATCCGTAAATGGGCCGAAGCTTATTTGCCAAAAATCTATGATGCTAAGAGAATAGATCAGATTATGTTGGTTTCTCAGATTGAAGCTGAGAATTTGACGCGACGACTGGCAAGTGAGGAGGGCGTTTTTGCTGGCATTTCTTCTGGTGGTGCATTGGCAGCCGCACTCAAGATTTCCGCCGAAGTTGAGAATGCTGTGATCGTTTTTATTGTGTGTGATCGTGGTGATCGTTATTTATCCACAGGTGTCTTTCCTGCCTAAGTCCGACAGGCTGCGGGGAGAAAAAAGGTGGAAAGGCGCGCGATCGCCACTTCATTTTTTGCGCGCTACTCCTACAAATGATGTCTGGCCTGGGTAAGTAATGCGAAATCTGATTATCGGAATTCTACTGGCAACTATCGCACTGGCTTTCTCTGCTTATGCCGCTTATTCACGTCCTCAAATTTCACTTTCAATTGATGATATCCATAGTCCTGTTTTTAGCGCGAAAGGGATTCATGTTAGTTTGGTGGATCAACAGTGGTCTCAATTAGCCTTTCATTTGGATGAAATTGTTGTTCAGGGAAAAACCTGGCGTAATGTCAGCCTTTCTTGCAGAAAATTCCAGTTAGCCGATGATTTGATGGGTTGTACAAATGGAACATTGCGTTTGCCTGATTTCAAGCCATTACCTGTAGTTTTCCATTTTTCTACCAAAGAAAAATTTCTGGAAATAAGCGTTAAACCGACAGTTGATGAAAGCTGGCAATTTTCCATGCGCTGGGATGAGAATATTTGGCATAGCACATTAGCCATTGCTAACGGCCAGGTGACACGGATCGCTCATTGGCTGCCAGATGCCGAAACCATGCCTGTTCCCGCTAAGGGAAAATTAAATGGGCGAGCCAGGCTAAATGGCAATACAGATGGAATCACTGATATTGACGTGGCGCTGCGGGTGGATGCGCTGGTTTTCAGTGATAGCAGTGGTTTGCATGCAGGAGAGAATGTCGGTATAGCCATTAATCTGCGAGCGATACATATACCGCGCAACGATCAATGGCAATGGCAGAGTGAGATCAATTGGTTGCACGGCGAAGTATTTTGGCAGCCACTTTATTTCATCGGCAGTGGTCATCGTCTAAATTTGACGGGCACGCTCAGTGAAAAAAATATTTTTCTACACAAGGGAAGTATTGATCTCATCAATATAGGTGATCTGAATTTTTCGGGGGTGTTGGCACGTCAAGGCCATGCAATCATTGATTTTGATTTAGAGGCGAGCAATTTGGAATTATCAGCCTTGTTTGATCAAGTGTTAAGCCCTTTTCTGGGGAACACGGCGTTTGCTGAAATGGCAGTAACTGGAAAGGGAGATTTTGCATGGCGTTATCGCAATGGTGCAAGTGAATCACTGCGGGTTGATTTGTACGATGCCGGAGTGATTGATAAGCGGGAACGCTTTGCATTCCATAGGATTAATGCCCGTATACCTTGGCAGATAGAAAATACAACAATTGCAAATATCAGTTTCTTAAATGGCGAGATATTAAGAATCCCATTAGGAGAAGTGCGCGCATCAATGGAGATTAATGATCTGAACTTGAGCATCCCACAGCTGGTTGTGCCGGTGCTTGACGGAAAATTAAAGCTGGCGAATTTCAGCGCATTACAACAAGAGAATGGCTGGTACTGGCGATTCAGCGGTGAGCTTTTGCCCATTTCAATGGGTAAACTAACTGAGGCGCTTCAAGTCCAGCAAATGCATGGCACGCTATCGGGCGTGATTCCTGAAGTAAGTTATAACAAAGCTACTGTCGATATTAAGGGTGCGTTGTTATTTAATATTTTTGACGGAAAAATAATTGCAAATAATCTAAAGTTAATAGAACCACTGGGTCTTGCGCCGCACCTTACAACTGACTTGGTAATGCGTAATTTAGATCTGGATATGCTGACACGTACATTTTCATTTGGCAATATGCAGGGTCGTGTTGATATGGACATGAATAATCTTGAGCTTTCCAATTGGCGGCCCATCAAATTTGATGCCAGCTTATACAGCAGTCCAGGGTCATATCCAAAGAGAATAAGTCAGGCCGCGATACAAAATATTTCGGCACTAGGGGGCGCAGGTGCGGCGGCAGCAATTCAACGTAGTTTCATGCGTTTCTTTGAAGAGTTTTCATATTCAAGAATAGGCTGGCAGTGCGTATTACGCGACAATGTTTGTCATATGGGGGGAATTGAACCTGATTCTCAAGAATCCGAATCACAAGCTTATACTATGATCAAAGGCGGCGGGATCCCTGCGATTACTGTGATGGGTTATAATCGTAATGTCAATTGGCAAGAAATGATTAACCGTTTGAAACGGATTACTGAGGGAAATAGCCCCATTATCCAATAGGGAACCATATGAAAAACACGCTTTTCTATTCAAGCTTCGTGGCGCTAATCAGCTTGCTGTTGTCGGCATGTGTCACGATCAATATTTATTTTCCTGCGGCTGCTGCAGAGCAAGCTGCTGATAAAATTATCCAGAAAGTTTGGCAGCTGGAGAGTCTTGAAGAAACCGAGCAGAAAGAAGATGGACAGATGGACAGCAAGTAGAAAAAACCGCACCTTAATACTTGAGTAACCGTACCGTAGAGGCAACAATCATGAGTAATCCAATTTTTCGTCTGATTCTGCTAATGATGTTTTTCTTAGTGCCTCATGTCAGCTTTGCCGCTGCTGATATTGAGGCGGACACGCCGACGATAACAAACCTCAAACAAAGTATGCAGCAACGGCATAGCCAGCTGGAAGCATTTTATACCAGTGGCGCAGTAGGGTTTACCCAGGATGGTTTGATCGCAATGCATGATGCGAATGCTGTGCCACTGGCTGCAAGGCAACTGGTAAATTCACTTATAGCAGCAGAAAATCAAGATCGAATTGCGCTTTACCGTGAGATAGCGCGCGCTAATAATCATCCTGAATGGGAAGGAGAGATTCGTAGTACTTTTAGTCAGCGCTGGATCAAGTTAGCTAAGTCAGGATGGTGGTATCAAGAATCTAATGGTTCCTGGGCTCAAAAGTGAGGTAATCCGCATATTTCACCAGTGCACTGGAATTTTTCATTTAATTCATGTGGATATTATTTTTCGGAAATTGCAGTTAGTGTCCATCGCTCACAGGTTGATTTTTAACTGGTGCCATGTTGAATTGAACGCACATACTTTGTCCTCTGCGGAGTAGTAACTACATCTCCAGTTTCGAGCACACTCAGATCAACATAACCCAGGGCGGCACATACTACTATCTGCGCTTAAAGGAAACATTACAGCTTTGGGCTAACACATAGATTTTTCATGATATGCATTGAACTATACATGGGATACAATAGTCCCATCAGTTGATAAAATAGTTTGAAATTTAATTTTAAATGGAGGCTCTTTCATAATGAATCAAAACTACTCAGCAGTTGCTCAAAGGTCGCCATCTGCTTTAGCGACAAGCAAAGTGTTACGTAACACCTATATGCTTCTTTCACTCACATTGTTATTCAGTGGTTTTACTGCGGCAATTTCAATGTTCATGAATATGCCACCAATGACTTATCTAGTATCTGTCATTGGTGCAATGGTAATTGCCATGTTTGTATTGCCCCGTTTTGCTAACTCTGCAGCTGGTATCGGAATTGTTTTTCTGGTTACCGGCATGCTGGGGTTTGGGCTGGGGCCAATATTGAGCATGTACGCTTCTATGCCTAATGGTGGGAATATCATCACGCTGTCGCTAGGTGGTACGGGCGTCATATTTATGGGTCTTTCTGCATACGTACTGGCTACACGCAAAGACTTCAGCTTTTTAGGTGGCTTTTTGATGGTGGGCTTCCTGTTGGTGCTACTCGCCGCAGTGGCAAATATTTTCCTGGCTATACCTGTTATGTCATTGATGATATCTGCGGTCGTTATCATGATTATGAGTGGCTTTATTCTGTATGACACCAGTCGTATTATTCATGGCGGCGAGACTAATTATGTGATGGCGACTATTGGATTGTATATGACAATTTTCAACATCTTTATTAGCTTGTTACATATTTTAGGTATCATGGGTAATGATGATTGATTCCCGCATGTTTTGAGAATTCTTGAAAACCCCGGTTTAACCGGGGTTTTCTTTTGAGTTAACAGGATTTGATAAAAGGTTTTTAGATTATGGACTGGATGCAAATTGTTTCTGCACTGGCGATGGTAATGTTTATAGTATTCCTGTTCCCAAGAGCCCGGGATATGATGAAAAATAGCCCCAAAGGCTCATCTTCGGATTGGATGGGTTTTGCCATTCCCGTTATAGCCATCGTTTTGTTTATTTTGCTTTTGATTAAATTAGTGTGATTGTTTTGTAGCGATAAGCATCAGGCATCGCCAGTACAAGGTAATCCCTTATCTACCTATGCCACACTCTATCATACTGACTTGCTCCCTTTGTATGCGTTACATTGCTAGGAGTCTGTCGGACTTAAGTGATCGTAGCGAGCAAAGTGGGAAAGCGAGGATAGATTGGCCGGATTTTGAGGCGCATAGTCATTCTATGCAACGAAAAATCAGGATAATATGAACCGCTTGTCCCATTTGCGCAGTA